>JBKJWA010000277.1:0-5407 GCA_046716705.1 Gaiellaceae bacterium | reverse complement strand
AGCTCGACTGGATCGGGAAGTGGCGGCGCATCGAGCTGGAGGTGCAGATCGTGGGCGACGCGCGCTATCTGAACACGAAACCCGCGACGGCGACCCGCGGCACGATTACGGGCAAGCTGAAGTACGGCGAGACGAGGGCGAGCGAAGGACCGTGCGCGGGCGACATCGACTACGCGGGGATCAAGGCCAAGGCTCTCCTTAGTGGGCAGAGGCCCGACCGCGGCAAGCGCTCCGTCGCCTTCGATGCCTTCGCCGTCAGCTCGAGCGCGATCGACGTGCCCACGTCGGCGAAGCAACGGGCTGCCTGTAGCGGGAACGAGTCAGGGCTTCCCCGGTGGGAGGACAGCGAGACCCGTCTCGTCGTCCAGGGGGTCAACATCCACCATCCGCCCGGCCTGTCGATCCACCCAATGGACACGCGCTGGTCGCGGGAGGCGCCGAGAGGTACGCCGTTCCCGCTCGACCGGCTGCTCGCTGGGCGCGGCTTCACCCTCGACAGCGGCGTGCGCACGAGCAGGAGGTCCGAAGAGGGCTATCTCGAGCGGTTCACAGGCCGCGTGAAGTACATCTTCAGGCCTGCCCGCTAGCGCGCTCGCTCGGCCAGCCGTTCGGAAAGCGCCTTCATGCCCCACTCGGCTGCAAGAAGCGACGCCTCCCCCCACCGTGGTGTCTGGTAGCACAGGGAGGGGAGCGGGGCGGAGGCGTCAAACGTCGCAATTCGCCGGTAGAGCCGCAAGTCCTCCGCCTGCGCCGCGAAACGCCCGGCGGCGAGCGAAGCCTCGAGCGTCCCGTGCTCCTGGAGCACCGTGGCGGCGGTCTTGGGGCCGACCCCCTTCGCGCCCGGGATCCTGTCCGACGGGTCGCCGCGTAGGGCGATGAAGTCCGGCACCTGCTCAGGCTTCACGCCGTAGAGCTCGACGACGCGGGCCGGGTCTACCCGGTCGAGCTCGAAGACGCCCTTCACGGGCCGGAGCACCGTCGTGCGCGCGGAGACGAGCTGAAACGCGTCGCGGTCGGAGGTGACGACGACGCACGTGCCGCGCCGCTGCTCCTCCGCTGCGGCCGCCGCCCCGAGGAAGTCGTCGGCCTCGAACCCCGCAGCGCGCGCCGAGCGGAAGCCGAACGCCTCCACCAGCTCGGGCAGCACCGCGAGCTGCTCGAGCAACGCATCGTCGAACACCCGGCCCGCCTGATAGCCCGGAAGCGCCTCGTGCCGGTATGTGGGCGACTCGAGCGTGTCCCATCCCACGACGACCGCGCGGGGCTGCTCCGTGTCCCACAGGCGCATGAGGAAGTTCGAGAAACCGACGAGCGCTCCCGCCGGCCCGCCCCCGGCACGCGAGATCGTCTTTGGCAGCCCGTGGTACGCGCGGTGCGCGAGGCTGTCCCCGTCGACCGCCATCAAGGGCCGTCTAGAGCGAGTCATGGAGCTCGTAGATCGTCTTCATCAGCCGCTCCGTTGCCTCGCGGGAAGCATCGCGAGGCGTCAGGCCCGCGAGGTCGTCCGTCGGCACGGGCGGCGCATAGGCGACCTTGAGCTTCGGCAGCCGCGACAGGCGGTCGGTGCCGTCGATCGCCGCAGGCACGAGCGGGACGTTCGCCGCGAGTGCGATCCGCGCGGCGCCCGTGCGGGGCCGGTGCTCGAACTTCTTGACGAGCCCCTTCGTCCGCCGAGTTCCCTCGGGGAACATCGCCACAACCTTCCCCTCGCGGCAGAGCTTCACGGAAGCCTCCATGGCCTCGATGTCCTGCTCGCCCCGCCGTACGGGGAACGCGCCGCCGGCACGCAAGGGTGGCCCGAGGATCGGGTTGAAGAGCTCGGCCTTCGCCATGAAGTACAGCTGCCGCTCGGGCCACAGGGGCCAGCCGAGCGCCCACGGATCGAAGTTCGACGTGTGGTTGGCGGCGAGCACGAAGCCTCCCTCGGGCAGGTTCTCGACGCCGCGGGCCTGCAGCCGGAAGAGCCCGTGCATGAGCGGCCAGCTGAGCACCCCGACGAGGCGATAAAAGGGCGTCGGCATCGCGGCAGTATCGCCGTCCGTTGACCCCCTCGCTAACGTGTCCCGCCGAATGGCTGACGGAAAGACCACGCTTGTCATCGTCGAGTCCCCCGCGAAGGCGAGGACGATCGCGCGCTACCTCGGCCCGGGGTACGAGGTCGAATCGAGCATCGGGCACATCCGCGACCTGCCCGAGAAGGCGAGCCAGATCCCCGCCGCAGAGCGCGAGAAGTACGGCGCGCTGGGCGTCGCCGTGGAGGACGATTTCGAGCCGTACTACATCGTCGACCCGGAGAAGAAGAAGGTCGTGACCGGCCTCAAGAAGAAGCTCGCGCAGGCGGACGAGTTGCTGCTCGCGACCGACGAGGACCGCGAGGGCGAGGCCATCGCGTGGCATCTCGTACAGGCGCTGCAGCCGAGAGTGCCGGTGCGCCGGATGGTGTTCCACGAGATCACGAAGGACGCCATCGTCCGTGCCCTCGACGAGACGAGGGACGTCGACGTGCGGCTGGTCGACTCGCAGGAGACGCGCCGGATCCTCGACCGGCTCTACGGCTACGAGGTGTCGCCGGTGCTGTGGAAGAAGGTCAATCCCGGGCTCTCCGCTGGCCGCGTCCAGTCCGTCGCGACGAGGCTCGTCGTGGAGCGGGAGCTAGAGCGCATGTGCTTCGTGGTCGCCTCGTACTGGGATGTCGTGGGCACGTTCGACCCCGGCGCCTTCGAAGCTCGCCTCGTCGCCGTCGACGGCACGCGCGTCGCTCAGGGCAAGGACTTCGGCAGCACCGGCGTTGCGGAAGGATCGGTCGTCGTTTTCGACGAGTCGCAGGCAACTGCGCTCGCGCGGGATCTCGACGGTAGGCCGTTCGCCGTCACCTCCGTCGAGGAGAAGCCGTACCGCCGCAGCCCCGCCGCGCCGTTCCGCACGTCGACACTCCAGCAGGAGGCGAGCCGGAAGCTGCGCTACTCGTCGCAGACGACGATGCGCGTCGCGCAGCGGCTCTACGAGAACGGCTACATCACGTACATGCGGACGGACTCCGTCGCGTTGTCCGAGACCGCCGTCCGCGCAGCCCGGGCGCACGCCGAGCGAGCGTACGGCGCCGAGACCGTTCCCGAGTCGCCACGTCGCTACGAGCGTGCCGTCGCGAACGCGCAGGAGGCGCACGAGGCGATCCGCCCCGCCGGCGACGTCTTCCGGACGCCGGACGAGATCGCCGGCGAGGTCTCGCGCGACGAGCTCGCCGTCTACGACCTCATCTTCAAGCGCACGGTCGCCTCGCAGATGAAGGACGCGACGGGCCAGACGGTCTCGATCCAGCTCGATGGCGTCACCGATGCGGGCACTACGGCGACGTTCAGCGCCTCGGGCACGGTGATCGGCTTCCAGGGTTTCCTCCTCGCGTACGAGTCGGGCAAGGACGAGCCCAGCGACGAGGCCGAGGAGCGTCGACTGCCGCAGCTCACCGTGGGACAGCCTCTCGAGGCAACCGAGCTCCGGCCGGATGGTCACGAGACACGTCCTCCTGCCCGGTACACCGAGGCAAGTCTCGTGAAGGCGCTCGAGGACCGCGGCATCGGCAGGCCTTCGACGTACGCGGCGATCATGGGCACGATTCTCGACCGCGGCTACGTGTTCAAGAAGGGGACGGCCCTCGTGCCGACCTTCACCGCCTTCGCGGTGACCCAGCTGCTCGAGCGGCACTATGGGAGCCTCGTCGACTACGAGTTCACCGCCCGCATGGAGGACGACCTCGACCGCATTGCGGCGGGGGACGAAGAGCGGGTTGCCTGGCTCACACGCTTCTACAGGGGCGACGGCGGCGACCCGGGCCTGCACCAGCTCGTGACGGAGCACCTGGACGAGATCGACGCACGCGCCGTCAACTCGATCACGATCCCGGGCTCGGACATCGTCGTCCGCGTCGGCCGGTACGGGCCGTATCTCGAGCGCGAGGACGCCCGAGCGTCGCTGCCCGATGACATCGTCCCGGACGAGCTGACTCCCGAGAAGGCCGAGGAGCTGCTGACCCAGTCTTCCAGCGAGCGCGAGCTCGGGGTCGATCCTGAGTCAGGCAACCCCATCGTTGTGCGCAGCGGCCGCTACGGGCCCTACGTCTCCGAGGAGTTGCCCGACGAGTCCGAGGCGAAGCCGCGGACGGCGTCGCTCTTCGCGTCGATGGACCCGGCCACGGTCACGCTCGAGGAGGCGCTCCGACTGCTCTCGCTGCCGCGGACGGTCGGCGTCGACCCCTCCGACGGCGTGGAGATCGCGGCCATGAACGGTCGCTATGGACCATTCATCAAGAAGGGCTCGGAGTCCCGTTCGCTCGAGAGCGAGGAGCAGATATTCACGCTGACGGTGGATGAAGCCCTCGCGCTGCTCGCCCAACCGAAGCAGCGAAGCCGCCGCGCGGCAGCGGCCCCCCTGCGTGAGCTCGGCCCCGATCCCGCCTCGGGCAAGCCGCTTCTCGTCAAGGACGGCCGTTTCGGGCCGTACGTCACGGACGGGGAGACGAACGCCAGCCTGCGTACGCGGGACACCGTCGAGGGTCTGACGCTCGAGCGAGCGGCCGAAATGCTGGCCGAGCGCCGCTCCCGCGGCCCCGCAAAGCGCCGCAAACAGCGCAAACGGTAAGCAGGTCGTTCACGGAGCTTTTACATCTCGTCAGCACAGCATTAACTCGTGCCGTGCAAACCTTTCGAGGGTACGGAACGTCTTGTACTCAGACGAAGCATTACCCATGGCTTCGAACCGATCGTCCGGGCTACGCGGAATACTTCCGCAGAGGCCTCCGTTGAGCCAACGGAGGCGCGGTATCCGAACGCAGGCTCGAGGAGCGGGTCTGGCGTGCCCAGGGAAACCGGCCTAAAGTGAGAAGGTTTGGGACTTGAAGGGTAATGAGCATAGGAAAGGACACGGGAGTCACTTGACGAACAGCCAACTGCATGAACTGATCGAGTCCGAGCAGGGTCGCGCGCTGCTGGAGACGGCGGAGGAGCGCGGCTACGTCGAGCCGACCGAGCTCGAGGCATTTGCTCTGGAGCACGACCTCGCCGACGACGACGTCGAGGCATTCGCGCGCGAGCTCGAGTCCATGGGCATCGAGCTCGGCCCGAAGCAGGAGGGCGAGGCGGAGCCCGCCAAGGCGAAGCTCAATCTCGAACCGGACGAGGTTGCGGGAGCCGCGGACAGCCTCCAGCTGTTCCTCGCCGACGTCGGCAAGCACAAGCTGCTGACCGCGGCCGAGGAGGTCACGCTCGCGAAGCGCATCGAACGCGGCGACCCAGTCGCCAAGCGCCGGATGATCGAGTCGAACCTCCGACTCGTCGTCTCGATCGCGAAGGGCTACCGCGGGCTCGGCGTCCCGTTCCTGGACCTCATCCAGGAGGGCACGCTTGGGCTGAAC
>JBKJWA010000276.1:0-4241 GCA_046716705.1 Gaiellaceae bacterium | reverse complement strand
ACGCCGTCGCGCGTGGCTACCCCTGCGCCGGCTCGAGCGCTTCCACACGAGGCGGCCGTCGCCCGGCGAGCATGATGAGCAGCGCCGGTAGGGCAACGGCGAAGGTCGCTCCGACGGCGACCGCCTCTACACCGATGCCGTTGTAGGCGACGCCGCCGAGGATCGCGAGGGTCGCGCCCGTAAACCCCGAGAGGAGGTCGGCGAAGCCGACGAGGCGGCCGCGCTCCGCGAGCGCCGCGTGGTCGACGAGCTCCGACGTCGCGGCGACGTACGACAGCGACCAGCCGAGGCCGAGCCCGAAGAGCGACAGGCTCATCGCGGCGACGCTCTCGATCCAGGCCATGAAGATCGTCGAGACGCCCATCACGGCGAGCCCGCCCACTAGGGCAGGGCGCCTCCCGACGCGGTCGATGAGGTCGCCTACCACGAGCACGAGGCCGTACATGCCGACGATGTGCACGCTGATGACCCAGAACGTGTCGCCCGTCGAGTGGCCGTGGCCGACGACGACATAGCCGGACAACGTCATCACGGAAACCATCACCGAGAAGCTCGCGACCGCGGCGACGAGCGCAGGCACGACTCCCGGGCGGCGCAGCACGTCGGCGAGGGGCGCCGCCTCACCCGTCTCCGTCTCGTTCTCCCTGCCGTAGCCGAGCGCCTCGCCGATCCTCTTGGGATCGGGGCGCACGGCGAGGGCGATTGCGAGCCCGACGGCCATGATCGCGCTGGCCACGAGCCAGGGCAGGACGAGGGAGTCGGTGTCCGTGAGGTGGTCGCCGCCGAACAGCGGTCGAAACACGAGCGGGCCGAGGGCGGCGCCGAAGACCGCCCCGAAGAGGACGAGGGAGATGCCACGGGCGCGCCGCTCGGGCGGATACATGTCGGCGGCGGCAGCACGGGCGAGGATGACGGTGCCCGTGGAGGCCCCGACGAGAGCAAGGCCGAGGACGACGAGCGGTGTCGAGCTCCAGTGACAGCCGAGCGCGACCGTCGCCGTCGCGACGATCCCGGTCGCGAACCCGCCGGCGATCACCGGCATGCGGCCGTGGCGGTCCATCGCCCGGCCCGCGGGCAGCGCGGCAAGCGCGGCGGTGCTGAGGAAGATCGCGGGACCCAGGCCGACGATGCTCTTGACGCCGGTGACGAGCACGAGCGTCGTCGTCCCCACGGCGACCGCGACCTGCATCATCCCGCCGGAGGCAGCGAGCCCTGCGGCGAGCAGCACGCTGTTCCGCCGGATCGGATACGTCTGCGCCCTCACCAGCGCTCCGCCTTGCGGCGACGCAGAACATCTGCGAAGGCCATGATGGCCGCATGATCACACGCCGAACGCTCAAGGACGGCGGCCAGACGGCCGTCGAGGTGGCACGCGAGGTGGCGGCGTTCCTCGACGAGGCCCGGCACAGCCTCGAGCTGGCCGTCTATGACATCGAGCTCTCAGGCGAGAGCGAAGGGCTCGTGCTTGGCGCGCTACGGGCGGCGCGCGATCGTGGCGTGACGGTGCGGCTCGCGTTCAACGTCGATCACCCGAACCCGATACCGGTACCGCCGCCGCCGCAGTGCGTCCCTGAGGACGTCGCGGCGCTGCCCGTGGAGACGCTCGCCGTGTCGGGCGTCCCCGATCTCATGCACCACAAGTTCGTCGTCCGGGACCGGACGGCGGTGCTGACGGGCTCGACGAACTGGACCGACCACTCGTGGACGCGCCAGGAGAACGTCATGATCTCGGTCGAGTCGGCCGGGCTCGGCGAGGCGTACGCGCTGGCGTTCGACGAGCTCTGGTCACGACCCGTGTTCGAGGCCGGCCGGGTCGAGCCGCGCCCCGTCGACGTCGGCAGCACTGTCGTGCGGCCGTGGTTCTGCCCCGGGTACGGGGACGCGCTCTCGCATCGCATCGCGAAGGCGATCGGGCGGGCGAAGCGCCGCGTTCGCATCTGCTCGCCGGTCATCTCGGCCGGACCCGTGCTGGGGACGCTCGCGCAGGTCGCTGCGGAGAGCCGCGTGGACGTCGCCGGGTGCGTGGACGCGACCCAGCTGGCGTACGTCCACGAGCAGTGGACGGCGATGAAGGTCTCGGCGTGGAAGATTCCACTGCTCGAGACGATCCTCGAGCGCGCGCCGTTCTCCGGCAAGAACTCGACGCCGTATGCGCCGGGCAGCCTTCACGACTTCATGCACGCGAAGGTGACGGTTGCCGACGACGTCGTCTTCTGCGGCTCGTTCAACCTCTCGCGCTCGGGCGAGCGGAACGCGGAGGACATGCTCGAGATCCACGACGCGTCGCTGGCCGAGGAGCTGGCCGCGTTCGTCGACGCCGTCCGCGGCCGCTATCCCCGCTTCACGCTCAGACTGGCTGAATAAGCCCAAGCGCGGTCGCGCGGGCTTATTCCCATTCGATCGTCGACGGCGGCTTCGACGTGATGTCGAGAACGACGCGGTTGACGGCCGGGATCTCGTTGACGATGCGGCCGGAGACCGTTTCCAACAGGTCGTAGGGCAAGCGCGCCCAGTCGGCCGTCATCGCGTCCTCGCTCGTGACGGCGCGGACGACGATGGGGTACCCGTACGTCCGCTCGTCACCCTGGACGCCCACGGATCGGATCGCGGGCAGCACGCAGAAGCATTGCCAGAGCTCGCGGTAGAGCCCCGCGCGCCGCACTTCCTCGAGGAGGATCGCGTCCGCCTCACGCACCGTCTCCAGCCGCTCGGGCGTGACCTCGCCGATGATCCGAACGGCGAGCCCCGGCCCCGGAAACGGGTGCCGCCAGACCATCGCCTCGGGTAGGCCGAGCTCCTCCCCGACCCGCCGCACCTCGTCCTTGAAGAGCTGGCGCAGCGGCTCGACGAGCGTCATCTCCATGTCCTCGGGCAGGCCGCCGACGTTGTGATGAGACTTGATGCGCGCAGCCACTCCTGCCTCGCCGCCGGACTCAATGACGTCCGAGTAGAGCGTCCCCTGGACGAGGAACGGCACGTCCCCGAGCCGGCGCGCCTCCTCCTCGAAGACGCGAATGAACTCCTCGCCGATACGGCGCCGCTTCTCCTCGGGCTCCTCGACGCCCTCCAGTCGCGCGAGGAAGCGACCGGCGGAGTCCACGTGCACGAGCGGAACCTGGAAGTGATCGCCGAACGTCTTCGCCACCTGCACTGCCTCGTCTTTGCGCAGGAGGCCGTGGTCGACGAAGACGCAGGTCAGCTGATCACCCACCGCTCTGTGGACGAGCAGGGCAGCGACCGCCGAGTCGACGCCCCCGGACAGCCCGCAGAGCACGCGAGCCGAACCGACCTGCGCCCGGATCCGTTCCACCTGCTCGTCGATGACGGCAGTCGCGTTCCACGAGGCATCTGCCATGGCCACGCGGAGCAGGAAGTTCTCCAACATCGCCTGGCCGTTCGGCGTGTGGACGACCTCGGGGTGAAACTGGACGCCGTACAGGCCGCGCTCGCCCGCTTCGAACGCCGCCACCGGCGTCGACGGCGATCCGGCCGTGACGCGCGCACCCTCGGGCGGCGCCGTCACCGTGTCACGATGGCTCATCCAGCAGACCTGCTCCTCGGGGAGCCCCTCGAACAACGCCCCGCCGTTCACCCGCAGCGCCGTCTTCCCGAACTCCGACACGTCCGTCCGCTCCACCACACCTCCGAGCTCCTTCGCCATCAGCTGCGCCCCGTAGCAGATGCCGAGCGTCGGCACGCCGAGCGCGAACAGGCCCGTGTCGACGCGTGGCGCGTCCTCGGCGTACACCGAGGCAGGCCCTCCGGAGAGGATGAGCGCCGCGGGCTCGCGCCGGCCGACGTCAGCCGCCGAGACCTCGTGGCCGACGAGCTCGGAGTACACGCCGCACTCGCGCACGCGCCGGGCGATGAGCTGCGCGTACTGACCGCCGAGATCGAGGACGAGGACCGGCCCCGTGCTCACGACCGCCGATAGTTGGGAGCGTCCTTCGTGATCGTGATGTCGTGCGGGTGGCTCTCGCGCAGCCCGGCGGCGGTGATGCGGACGAAGCGAGCGTGCTTCAGCTCGTCGATCGTTGCGGCGCCGCAGTACCCCATCGCCTGGCGCAGCCCGCCGACGAGCTGGTCGACGACCGTCTGCACCGGGCCCTTGTAAGGCACGCGCCCCTCGATCCCCTCGGGGACGAGCTTGTCGACGTCCTCGACGTCACCCTGGAAGTACCGGTCCTTCGAGAAGCCTCGCGCTTTCATCGCGCCGAGCGAGCCCATGCCGCGGTACTCCT
>JBKJWA010000275.1:0-3319 GCA_046716705.1 Gaiellaceae bacterium | reverse complement strand
GCATTGCGCGGCTCTATCAAGTCGCAGGGGCTCGAGGCGCCATTCGTCGGTCGCGACCGCGAGCTGCGCCAGATCAAAGATATCTTCCACCGCAGCGCCGACGAGAAGAAGGCGCACAACGAATCCGTGACCGGCATCGCCGGCATCGGCAAGTCGCGATTGGCGTGGGAGTTCTACATGTACTTCGACGGCATCGCCGAGACCGTCTACTGGCACCGCGGGCGCTGGCTCTCGTACGGCGAGGGCGTGACGTACTGGGCGCTCGCCGACATGGTGCGGATGCGCTGCCGCATCGGCGAGGAGGAGGAGCCGGCGGCCGCGCAGGCCAAGCTGCACGCAACGCTGGAGGAGCTGATCCTCGACCAGGAAGAGCGGGACTTCCTCAAGCCCCGGCTCGCACACCTGCTCGGGTTGGCAGAGCACCAGGCTCGCGACCAGCAAGATCTCTTCGCAGCGTGGCGCCTCTTCTTCGAGCGACTGGCGGAGAACTATCCGACTGTTCTCGCCTTCGAGGACATGCAGTGGGCCGACGAGAGTCTGCTCGACTTCGTCGAGTACCTCGTCGATTGGTCACGGGGCCACCCCATCCTCGTGGTGACTCTCGCGCGGCCCGAGCTGCTCGAGCGCCGGCCGACCTGGGGCGCCGGACAACGGAGCTTTACATCGCTCTATCTCGAACCGCTGTCAGAGGAGGCGATGGAGGAGCTGCTAGCCGGCCTCGTGCCCGGGCTTCCCTCCGACGTGAGGGACCGCATCCTCGCCCGCGCCGAGGGCGTGCCCCTGTACGCGGTCGAGACGGTGCGGATGCTGCTGGATCGCGGCCTCCTCGTACAGGAGGGCGCGGCCTACCGGCTCACCGGGCAGGTCGACTCGCTCGAGGTACCCGAGACGCTGCACGCGCTGATCGCAGCCAGGCTCGACGGCCTTTCCGCGGAGGAGCGGCGGCTCCTTCAGGACGCGGCGGTGGTCGGCAAGACCTTCACGCGGGGCGCGCTGTCCGCACTCGCGGGCTCCGAAGCTGACGTCGAGCCGCTGCTTGCGTCACTTGTGCGCAAGGAGGTGCTGGGCGTGCAGGCCGATCCCCGCTCGCCTGAGCACGGCCAGTACGGTTTCCTCCAGGATCTCGTGCGCCACGTCGCCTACGAGACGCTTTCGAAGCGAGAGCGCCGCTCGCGACACCTGGCCGCCGCCGAGTATCTGAGCGCCGCGTTCGCAGCGGACGAGGACGAGGTCGTGGAGGTCATCGCATCCCATTACCTCGATGCGTTTGAGGCTGCACCGGAGGCGGAGGACGCAGCAGAGATCAAGGGCAAGGCGCAGGCCATGCTGGTGCGCGCCGGCGAGCGCGCCGAATCGCTCGCGGCAGCCGCGGAGGCTCGACGCTACTACGAACAGGCGGTGCAGCTCACGGACGAACAGCGAGACCGGGCAGAGCTGCTCGGCCGGGCGGGTGAGATGGCGTCGCGAGCCGCAGATGGAGAAGCGGCGCGCACGTTGCTCACGGAGTCGATCGCGCTTCATGAGGCTGATGGCAATACGCACGCCGCGGCGCGCGTCTCGGCTCGCCTAGCGCGGCTGGAGGTCCACGCGGGGGAGCTGGACCAGGCTCTCGCCCGGGGAGAGCGGGCGCTCGCGATGATCGGATCAGACGAGCCCGATGAGGACCTCGCGCTGCTGGCAGCGCGGCTGGCCATCGCCTACTGGTTCGGCGGCAACGTCGAGCGGACGACAGAGTTGGCAGAGCTCGCGCTCGACACCGCGGAGAATTTGAGTCTCGCGGCGCCGCTGGCAACGGCCCTTCGCGCGAGAGGGGTTGTGGCCTACAGCCGCGGCCATCGGGAGGAGGCATTCGCTCTCACGAGGCGAGCGCTCGAGATCGCGCTCGAGAACGACCTCGCCGAAGAAGCGAGCGTCTCGTACTTCACCCTGTCCGATCAGTGCTTCGGGCGAGACCGTTACGCGGACGCATTGGCGTACCTCGACGAGTCGCTCGGGTTCGCGCGCAAGATGGGCAGTCGCCCCTTCGAGTGGGCAGTGCTCGCGGAGCGGACGTATCCGCTGCTCATGCTCGGCGGCTGGGACGAGGTGCTCGCGGTCCGAGAGGAGTTCACCCAGGAGCGAATAGACGCCGGCGGCGTGGTGCTGAGCCTGCTGCAGTCCGCCGTCGAGATCTACGTCAATCGCGGCGAGCTCGCCGAGGGCGAACGCCTTCTGTCGCAGTTCGGGCGGCTCGAGAGCTCGACGAACGTACAGGATCGCACTGTCCACCTCGCTGCGACGGCAGCTCTGTGGCGGGCGGCAGGTCTGTACGAGGAGGCGTTGGCAGCTGGCACACAGACGATTGAGGCCGCGCGTGTGCTCGGCGCGAGCTTTCAGGCAACCAAGCACGGCGTCGTCGACGCGATCGAGGCGGCGCTGGCACTCGGTAACACCGCGAAAGCGATGGAGCTGCTTGCGTTCATCGACGGCTTGACGCCAGGGATGCGTCCGCCCTATCTCGAGGCACATGCACATCGCGTTCGGGCGCGGCTGACAGGCAACGACGCGGGGTTCGAGGAGAGCGCCAGCCGCTTCCGCGAGCTCGGCACGCCGTTCTGGCTCGCGGTGACGCTGCTCGAGCACGCCGAGCTGACCGGGGAAGATGATTCGCTCGCCGAAGCGCGCGTGATCTTCGAAGAACTGAAGGCGACGCCCTGGCTCGAGCGCGCCTCCGCTGCTTCGCCCGCCGTGACCGCCTAGCCCGCGAGCCGCGCGTCGAGCCGGATCTCGACGTTTCCCTTCAGCGCGCCCGAGACGGGGCAGTTGTCCCGGGCACCCTCGGCAGCCTGCACGAACGCCGCCTCGTCGATGCCGGGAACCGTTCCCGTCACGTCGAGCTTCATCTGCGTGACTCCCGTGCCCGGCACGAATATCGACGTGGCGGTCACGTCGAGCTTCTCGGGCGCGTTGCCTGCCTGTGCGAGGCCATGGGACAGCGCCATGCAGAAGCACGCCGCGTGCGCCGCCGCGAGCAGCTCTTCCGGGCTCGTCCTTTCGGACTGCTCGGGCTCGGCACGTGCGGCCCACGTCACTTCGAGACCCTCGATCGCGCCGCTGCCGGTCGACTCGATAACGCCTGAGCCGCCCATGAGGCTCCCGCTCCACGTCACGTGCGCAGTCCTGTCGGCCACTACGCCATCACCTCGACTCTGTTCTCCGCCTTCGTAATCCCGCCTTCCCGCTCGAGGACCTCCTCGAGCGCCCGGATCGAGACCTCGATCTGGTCGAGCGACGGCGTGCGTGTCGTCAGCCGCTGAAGCCACAGGCCCGGCGCGAGCAG
>JBKJWA010000274.1:0-10078 GCA_046716705.1 Gaiellaceae bacterium | reverse complement strand
CCGCGAGGAGGACGTCGAGTACCGGGAAGTGGAGTGGCGCACCCGGATGGCGCAGATCGTCGCGACCGAGCTTGGCGCGGATTGGGTCATCCACAGCGACGCCGACGAGTTCTGGTGGCCGCGCGGGAGCGACCTGAAAGCGGTGCTGGCTGCGATCCCGGCCGGATACGGCCTCGTGCGGGCGTTCTGGCGGCCGTTCGTGCTCCGCCCGGAGGGCGATCCTTTCTTCGCGGAGCGCATGACCGTGCGGCTCTCCGGACCGGCGGCGATCAACGACCCTCTGAGCCAGTTTCGCCCGAATGCGAAAGTGATACATCGGCCTGATGCGCGGCTGGTCGTGCGCCGGGGAGGTCACGCAGTGGACGGAGCAAGCTTGAGGCCGCTGCGCGGCTGGTTTCCGGTCGAGGTCCTTCACTTCCCTCTCCGCTCGTTGGAGCAGGCCCAGCGCAAGGCGTCGATCTATCGCGCAAGCAAGGACACGCGCCTCCACGATGCACATCGGCGCCTGCACGGCGCATTCGAGCAAGGGAGGCTGGCAGATCTGCATCGAGAGCTGGTGATCGACGACGCTACCCTCGACCGTGGCCTCGCGAGCGGCTCGCTCGCAGTCGACACCCGCCTCCGCGACGCGCTGCGGGCGCTGGCCGGCGCCGAAGGCCGCGGCGGGCTCGCTCTCCCTCCTGTTTCTGCCGCCGAGGTCGCCTACGCAGTCGACGGCTCGGCACTTGCTGAAGCGGACGCCGTTCGTCTCCAGCGCCGCCTGGACGAGCTGCGCGCGCGAGTCAGCTGCCTCGAGCACCGGGGCAGCGCCTCCTTCGCGCCATGAAGCTCGTCATGACGCTGCTCGCCCGCGATGAGGCAGACGTCGTCGACGCCCAGTTGGCCTTCCACCTCAATGCGGGCGTCGACTACGTGATAGCGACCGACAACCGGTCGCAGGACGGGACAACCGAGATCCTCGAGTCGTATGCCCGCGACGGCTGCCTCCATCTCATTCGCGAGCCGGGCGAAGACATGCGCCTCGGAGAGTGGGTCACGCGAATGGCGAGGCTGGCGGCGACCGACTTCGGCGCGGACTGGCTGATCAACGCCGACGCCGACGAGTTCTACTGGCCCCGCGGCGGCAGCCTGAAGGACGTTTTGGCGGCGATTCCCGACTCCTACGGGTGCGTTCGCGCCTTCGTCAGGACGTTCGTCCTGAGGCCCGGCGCCGGCGCGTCCTTCTTCGCGGAGCGAATGACGGTGAGGCTCTCACCGCGGGCGCCGATCGGCCATCCCGCGAGCCCCTTTCGTCCGGGAGCGAAGATCGTGCACCGCGCCGACCGAGACATCATGATCGCGGACGGAACGCACGCGCTCCCGGGCAGCTCGTTGCGGCTCCTCCGCGGCTGGTACCCGATCGAGATGCTGCATTTCCCGGTGCGGACACCGGAGCAAGGTGAGCGCAAGTATGTGACTGCTACCTCGGCGTGGGAGAGAGATCCAACGCGGGCTACGCCGCACTACCTGACGACCGCGTACGCGGCCTATCGGGGCGGCCGCCTGCGCGAGCACTTCCGGTCGCTGGCGGTTGACGACGAGGCCCTCGCGAAGGGAGTCGTCGACGGATCGCTCGTCGTCGACGACCGTCTTCGCAACGCGCTGGCGGTACTCGGCAGCGGTTCCCCCTCCTTCCGTCCGCCGGCGGGCGAGAATCCACTTTCCTTCGTCCGCTCCCATCCAGAAGACCAGGTGAACTACGCGGTCGACGCGGCGGCTCTCGTCGATGCCGATGTCGTCCGCCTGCGGCGGAGGCTGGACGAGCTCGAGAGACGGGTGGCCGTTCTGGAGCGGACGCCAGGCCGCGAGGTGGCATGACTGGCCGGCCCCCGGTCCGGCTCGTCGGCGTCGCCCTCGTGCGCAACGAGGACGTCTTCGTAGAGCGGGCTATTCGCAATGCGGCCGGCGCCTGCGATCGCATCCACGCGTTCGACCACGTCTCCACCGATGGGACGTGGCCGATCCTGAAGACGCTTTCGAAGGAGCTCGATCACCTCGAGGTCCGTCGCTGCACGAACGCCGCAGAGTCGCATCGGCAACTGGAGCAATACGCCGCCACGCCGAGCTGGGTGCTGAGGATCGACGGCGATCATCTCTTCGATCCGAATGGCCTGCGGGTCTTGCGCGAGGCCCTCCTCGCCGGTGAGCACGGAGACGTCTTCCGGGTCCGCGCGCACGCCCTCCATTGCGACGAGCTGGACGAGGAGGCGGGACTGGCCTGGGGGTACATGGCGCCGCCCTCGCGCACCGGCGTGCAGCTGTACAACCTCGGGGCGGTCACCTCCTGGCCGGGCGGGATCGAGCCGCTCCTTGGCGGAGATCCGCAATATCGGGCGGGGTACGCCTGGGACCGCATGCGCGACCTCACCGAGAGCACCGACTGGCAGAGCGACCCGTTGAGACTGCTGCATGTGTGCTTCCTCCGGCGCTCCTCTCTCGATACGGACGCCTTCGCCCCCGGGCGCCTCAACCTGAACGAGCAGGGAACCTATCGGCGCGGTCTCGCAGGGAGGCTGCGTCGGCTAGTGCGCCGGCCGCACATCGATCCTCGAGTGCGCGAACTGCACGAGCGCGGCACGAACTGGAAGCAGGACAAATACCGCCGCGGGCCGCGGGTAGCGGTCGACGCGACGCCGTTCGGAGTGTTGGGTCAGCTCGATGCCGCGCTGTGATCCTTCTCGGCGCGAACCGTCACCAGCAGCGGGAAATTCTCGTCGTCGTGATCGAGCTCTCGTTGCCTCAGCTCTTCCGCGGCCATCCCGGTGAGAAATGCGATCGCGGTGAGGACATTGCCGTGCGTTCGCACGGTGATCCGGTCCTGTGGAAACACGTCACCGAAGAGCCGCGAGCACGACGCACGGGTGAAGCGCCAGTAGTCGCCGTCGATGCACCCGGGCGTGATCCGGGCGACGCACGGCACCGAGCAGAGGAGCACTCCTCCCGGGCGCAGGATGCGATGGGCATGGAAGATCGCCGAGCGGGCATCGAAGATCAGGTGGAGCGTCTGGGTGAGGATGAAGCAGTCGAAGGCGTCGGCTGGGATGCGGTCGGCCGCAGCCAGATCGGCCACGATCGTAGCGTTGCGGTTCGTGGGATCGATGTCGAGGACGTCCCGTTGCACGAAATCCGAGCCGAACTGGTGTGTGTATCGCGAGTTCTTGATCTCGAGCACGCGGCCGCGGATGGCGCCTCGGTTCTCCTCGACGAACCGGTCGATGTAGTAGCGGTCGACCGGCGTTCCGCGGTCGAAGCCGTAGCCGTCGCTGAGGGGCGACGTGCGGCGGAGCGTCCCCAGTAACGCAGGCCGCCGCAGCCGGCGAAATCGCTGGCTGTGGCGCAGCCGACGAAGTCGCGGGCCGGGCGTCAAGGTGAGGCGAATACTAGGTACAGGTCGTAGCGCTGGCTACGACTAGCATTCCGCGTCGATGCCGCGCCGACGGAGGAAGGCTGTGCGGGAGCCGGCACGGTTCGCGCTCGCATTCGGTCTGCGGTGGCGCGCACGACTGTCATCCGCCGCGGCCGGCATCGTCCTCGTCTACCACCGCGTCGGCGGCGAGCCCGCCGACGATCCGAACACGGAGATCGTGCCCGGCGTGCCCGCAACGGCTTTCAGGCGGCAGCTGCGCCATCTCCGCCGCCACTACCGCGTGGTGCCGGCGGCGCGCATCGTCGAAGCAGCGCGCAGCCGGCGCCGCGGCCAGCCACTGCCTGTCGCCATCACGTTCGACGACGATCTCGCCAGCCACCTTCGCGATGCGCTGCCCGCGCTCCGAGCCGAAGGGCTGACGGCGACCTTCTTCCTCTCGGGTTGCTCGCTCCAAGAGGCGCATCCCTTCTGGTGGGAAGATCTTCAAGAGGCCATCGACGGAGGGCTCGTCACGTCGGAGGCGCTCGCGCTGGTACCGGAGGAACATGTCCGCGCCGCCCTCGAGCGCGAGCCGAAGGCGATCCGCTGGGTTGCGAGCGCGATCGAGCGACTGGAGCCGGCGCAGCGGGGGGAGGTCGCAGCTGCGCTACGGGCGGCTGTCGGCAAGGATGCCGTCGAACCGGGCCTGCGAGCGCCGGACGTGCGCGCGCTCGTCGACGGGGGTTGCGATGTGGGTTTCCACACGCTACGGCACGACGCGCTGCCCACACTCTCGGACGACGAGCTCGAGCGGGCCATGCGCGACGGGCGCGAAGCGCTGGCCGCGGCCGCCGGCGCCGCGCAAGACCGACTCGCCTACCCCCACGGCAAGGCGGACGCCCGTGTCGCCAGGGCCGCAAGTGCGGCCGGCTTTTCGTACGGCTTCACCACCGCGCGGGGACCCGTCCGGCACGACACGGACCCTCACCTCGTCCCGAGAGTCGTTCCCGCCCTGTCGGCAGGCGCGCTGGCGCTTCGGCTCGCGCGCGCCTTCGCCCGCGGCCAGTGAGGTTTCCGGGCGCGAGTATCCTCCGCGACGCGATGTACTCGACTACTTCCGGCGCCGCCGGCTGATGCCCGGCGACGCCCTCGTCCGCGAGAACGAGCTGCTCAGGAACGAGCTCCGGCAGCTGCGTGGGCGGGTTGCCGCCTTCGAGTCGAGCCGGTGGTGGCGGCTGCACCCGCGGTTCGCGCTCCGACGGTTGCGGCCAGGCCCTGCAGGTGCGGGCGATGCAGACACCGAGGAAGATCGGCCGCGACACGGGTTCCCGATGGACTTCGAGCAAGCGGACATCGAGTTGTGTGAACGCGTTGCGCCGTACACCATGACGCCTCCGGCGCGGATCTATGCCCTGAGCCGGGCGGTGGAGCATGTCGCCCGGCACGGCCTGCCTGGGGCGCTGGTCGAGTGCGGGGTCTGGCGCGGCGGCAGCATGATGGCGGTCGCGCTCACGCTGCTCCGGCTCGGGACAACCGACCGGGAGCTGTACCTCTTCGACACGTTTTTGGGGATGACGGAGCCGGGCGCGGAAGACGTCAGACAATCGGGAGAGTGGGCAGGTGACCTGCTGGCGGGTGGCGACCCGCACCACTTGGCCGCCGCGTCGCTGGACGAAGTTCGGGAGGCGGTGCTCAGCGTCGGTTACCCGGAGGAGATGATCCACTTCGTACAGGGACCAGTCGAGGAGACGGTGCCCGCCAACGCACCGGCCGAGATCGCCCTCCTGCGGCTCGACACGGATTGGTACGCCTCGACGAAGCACGAGCTCGTGCACCTGTACCCACGCCTCGTGCAGGGCGGCGTCTTGATCGTCGACGACTACGTGTACTGGCAGGGAGCGCGCCGGGCGGTCGACGAATACCTCTCGGAAAACAAGGTGCCGTTGCTCTTGAACCGGATCGACAACAACGCACGGATCGCGGTCAAGCCCTGAGCGCATGAATGAGCCTCGAGGAAGCCTTCGTGGGGCGACGCGTGCGTGGTCCGAGGGTGGCCCGTTCCTGGTGGCCTCCAGGCTCGCGCGGCGGGTGGCCCAGGGGCTACAGGGGGCAGCGGAGGTGCTCGAGACTGCAGGCGCCACGAGGGCCGTGCGTCGACTCCGGCCTTCGACGCCGGACGAGGCAATCGAACTTGCCGAGCGCTTTGAGTACGGCGGGCTCTCGATCAGGCCGATGCAGATCCAAAGCGAGATCCGGAGCTTCCTCGAGCTGGTCGCGTCCGATCCGCCCGGAACGGTTCTCGAGATCGGGACGGGCCGAGGCGGAACGCTGTTCTTGCTTGCGCAGGTCGCGCATGAGGATGCGCTCCTCGTGTCCATGGACTCCCCGAGGGAGACGCGCTTTGGTGGACGGCCCGCCTACCGCCGGAGAGGGCGTCTGTACCGCTCCCTCGGTCGGAGTCGTCAGCGCATCGTCTTCCTCGCCGCCGACTCGCACTCGAGCGAGACACGCGCCGAGCTCGAAGCCGTCCTTGATCGTAGACGGCTCGACCTCCTGTTCATCGACGGTGACCACACCCGGGAGGGCGTTGAGGCGGACTTCCGCATGTATTCGCCGTTGGTGCGGAGCGGAGGGCTAGTCGCATTCCACGACATCGTCCCGGGCGCACCGGAGGCGGTCGGCGGCGTTCCGGACTTCTGGCAGCAGCTGCGAAGCGCGGAGCGGCTCGAGTTCGTCGAGGACTGGAGCCAGGGCAGCTGCGGGATCGGCGTGCTTCGACTCTGACTGTGGGGGCTCTACGGCCCGGCGTTAACGCGAGGTGCGAGCTCGCGGCACAGTTGGAAAAAGGCGATGTCGAGCTCGTACCAGCGCTCGAGATTCGACCGCGCTACGTCGCTGAGCTCGGTGGCGAAGCCGGCCGGCGTGCGGTGGGCCACCGTCTCGTCGCGGGGCAGTCGCGCCTCCTGCGGCAAGCCGAGCTTCCGCCTGAGGAGGCCGAAATCGTCGTCGAGTCGCTCTTGGAGGCCGATGAAGAAGACGTCCGCCAGCCGCGTCCGGAAGTGGGCCGCGTCGCCGAACCAAGAAGAGTAGGGCGTGTTGACGTGTCCGATCCCGTGCATCGCCTGCTCCGCCTGCTCGCGCTCCGCGTCGTCGCCGGACGAGAGCGCGGTGGCCAGCTGGTCCGGCGTCTTGAAGATCGCGAACGCGACCTCCTCCTCCTTCCGCCACGGGTAGTGGTACCGCGGGCGATCTTCCCGCAACCGGCCGTTGAAGGCGCTCACGAACCGGGCGAGCGGATCGCGGATGAGGAACATGAACCGCTCGCCCTCCGGGACGCCCGCGAGCCCGACCTCGTGCCCACGGAAGAGCAGCTGATAGCGACAGACGCGCTGATGCTCCGCGAGGACGTGCTTCAGCACCGTCCCTCCCGTCTTGCCGATGTGGAGAACGTGCAGGTGCGGTCGGGGATCGTCTGGATCTGCGAGCGGCGGGTCCGGACGACGAGCGATGGCACGCCGGATGTCCTGCAACCGGCGTCCCACGGCCAGCTGAACCGCGTCGAGCGAAACGGGCACCGAATCGGAATGTAGCCGAGGCCGCAGCTCTCCTAGAGCTGCCGGAGACGCGCCGGGAGCGAGGCGACCGCGCCGGAGACGGCCCTGACGATTCGCCGCCCCCGAGCGTAGACGGGTCGAGCCGGGGCCAGGTATTTCGACCTGCGAACCCGCATCCCCCATCGCGACGCTCGCTCGAGCTCGAGCAGGCGCTCGAGCTCGTCCTTGATCTGAAACGCCCGTCGGCGCTCGGCCAGCAGGGCCTCGGTCGTGGGCGTCTCCTCCGGGAGGTCGGGCGGAACAAAATCGTCGTGAGGCCCTTCCAGCTGCTCCAGGGCGGCGAACAACGCCCGCTGTGCCTCAGAGACGTCACCGTCGTTCAAGACGTCGGCGTGGCTGAATTCGGCGTGTCTCAGCCCAGCGTCCACGAACGCGAGAACGTCGACCTCCCGGGGCGGATGGGAGGGCACGCCGGCCGCGGCGAAAAACGCGTGCGAGCGCTCGCACCACGCAAGCGGTGCGGAAACGAGCGTTCCGTAGTCCGTGACCAGCACCGGCAGGCCTCGAATCTGACCGAGCGCCTGACGGAGATACCGCTCCCAGAGCGCCAGCCCGTAGATCTTCTCCCGTCCCCACGCACGGAGGGCGGAGGCGACGATCTCGAGCGGATTGCGGTTCACCAGCACCACCACCGGCTGCACTGGCAGGGCGCTTCGCCAAAAGGCGAACGCAAGGCAGTGAAGCGGGTCCTTCCAGACCCACGGCGAGCTCGGGAAGACGCGGCGAAAGGCATCACCGGCCTCGGTGCGCAAGGGATCGAGGCGAGCGTCGTTCTCCCAGCCAGGCCCGAGAGCGACTGGGAAGCGCTCGTCGGAGGCGACGGCCGTCAGGACGCGGCGGTTGAGCTTGACGAGCGATTTGCTCTCCAGAACACCCGTGGGGTTGGTCTCCCTCGTCCGCACGAGATCGTCGTCGGGCGGCGTACGAAGGCCCAGCAGGCTGATGAGACCCGCCGTGGCCGACGTGCCGCTCCGGTCCATCCCAAGCACGAAGACGCCGGTCCCCACCGGCCGAGAGTCTAGTGGCCGCCCATGCGGGCACTGGCGCGGCGGAGGAGCCCGGCGACGCCCTCGCTGCGGAGAACGGCTAGCCCGCGCCGGACGACGCCTCGGCCCGCGGCATTGGGCGCGGGCCGCTCGGTCTGGAGGCGTGCCAGGGAAGCTGCGAGCGTGGCCGCCAGCTGTGGGAGATCGTCCAACGGCGCATCGCCCCGCTCCTCGAACGCCTCCAGCACGTCAAGCCCGACGCCGGGGACGTCCGCGACCGTCCCCGGCCGGCCCCGGTGCACCGACAGCGGCTCGGGTATCGACACGACGCGGGCCCCGGCGAGCGCCAGTCGGGCCAGGAGCAGCCAATCCGGATCGACCGGGCCGTCGATGGATCGATGTGCGGCCACGAGCGAGCGTCGGACCAGCCCGAACACCCCGTACTGGTTCTCGACGAGCCCGAGGGCCCCCGGTTCGCCGACGAACAGCTGCAAGCCATCGAGGTCGTCGGCCGGCCGAACTGCCGCGGTCACGACATCCGCACCCGAGGCGGCCTGGGCGGCGACGAGCGCATCGAGCATCTGGTCGTCCGGCATATCGTCGTCATCGAGGAAGAGAACCCAATCAGCCGCTGTCGCGACGTCGAGGCCGGCCCGTCGCGACTCGGCCGGGACGACGTCTACCTCGACGCTTCGGGTGTGCTGCGCCAGCCGGCGCGCGCGGCGAGTGCTGTCCTCTCCGCCCGTGACGACGGCGACGCGGGCTGCGGAGACCGACGCACGAGGGCGTGAGGGGACGACGGCTTCGATCAGCTCGAGCCAAGCCTCGAGTGAGGCCTTCGGAGGGGAGGCGGCATGGGCAGGAACGAAGCCCGGCCGGCTGGCGAGCGCCGCCGTCAGCGCGGCGGCGAGGTCCTCCGCGGTCGGCCGGCAGAGCACCCTTGCGCGGTCCTCGTCGGCGACGAGCTCGGGAATGCCGCCCGTCCGGGTTGCCACGAAGGGAATCCCGTGCTCGATGCACTCGGCCACCGCGTACGGGGAGTTGTCGACGAGCGACGGTATCACCGCCAGCGTCCCCGGCAGCAGAAGCTCTTGGAGGGCCGCTGACCGTTCCAGCCGGGTCTCGAAGCGGATCGACGAGACCCGCTCGGGAACGTGGGGGCCCAACGCCTCGCGGATCCGCTCCTCGGTCCACCGTGGCGTCTCGCGGCCCAGAAAGAGAAGCTCGACGCCCTTCAGCACGTTCGCTTCCAGGTTGCGCAGGCTCTGGACGAAGACGAGGATGCCCTTCCCTTCGCGGAGCTGGCCGAAGAAGGCAAGCCGCCGGACGGCCGAACCTGCCGGTGCCTGCGCCGGTGGCTCGTCGAGCGCGGTCGACTGCCACAGGTTCTGAACGACCCGGGCCGTCTCGGGAACGGGCCAGCGGTGATCGCGCATCCACCCGAGCAGCCACTCGCTCGGGCTCACGACGGCATCCGCGAGCTCGAGGCAGGCCCGCTCGGCAACCTCCTCGCCGAACCGGGCGAGCGTGTCTGGCACCTTGTGCGCGGACTGCGCCAGCACCCTCGCGGGGCCATGGCAATAGACGACGAAGGCCGTGTCGGTGAGGGCGACTCCGAGCTGACGCGACCGCAGGCTCGCATAGGCGAGCGCGCGCCAGTCGTCGGCGACGACGACGTCGGGCGGATCGGCTCGCAGGGCGTGGAAGACCTCCGCTGCCGGCCCGAGAAAGGGTGGCCGCACGCGGAGGCGGCCTTCGAGCGCACGCACTCGCACGCCACCGGCGGCGTAGATCCGCTCCCATTCCGGGGTTGGCTGGCCGATCTCCCGCCCGGGCGCGACCAGGAGCTCCACCCGGTGCCCGTGCCGGCCGAGTGCGACGGCGAGTAGCGAGTCCGCCGTTCCCGGTCCGCCAGTTCCGGGCATCCCGAGCATCTCGCTCGCAACCACCGTGATGCGTCGCCGGCTCATCGGGCACCCCCCGACAGGCGCCGGAACCCACGACGGGCCAACTCGAACCCCCCCTCGTCCCTCAGCACGCGCACCGCGTGTCGAGCGAGCCCAACGGTGGGCGCGGGCGACGGCCGGTGCATC
>JBKJWA010000273.1:0-8562 GCA_046716705.1 Gaiellaceae bacterium | reverse complement strand
GTGCGACCAGGGTGCGTCCCCACGAGAATGTCACCCAGCTCGGCGGCGATGTGCTCCTCGCCGATCGCGCCCTCCGCGAGCGCGATGAGGTAGTCGCCCGACTCGTTCACCGCCGACTCCCGGCTGTCGACCACGAGCGTGGAGTCGGCGATCGTGGCCGAGTCGAGCTCGCGCGTGTGCGGAAAGCACGCGCCCACGGCGTTGATGTGCACGCCCTCTTTGAGCCACTCACGCTGGACTACCGGCTCGGCCGAGCTCGTCACCGTGACGACGACGTCGGCGCCCCGGACGGCTTCCTCCACCGAGTCCACGGCGCGCGCGGTGGGATGCTCGGGGGCAAGCGCCTCTGCCTTCGCGGGGGTCCGCGACGCGAGCCGGATGTCGTCGAACTCACACGCCTCCGCGAGCGCGCGGAGATGCGCCTTTGCCTGGAAGCCGGCGCCGACGATCGCGAGCACGCGCGCGTCCTCGCGCGCAAGCTCCCGCGTCGCGAGAGCGCTAGCCGCAGCCGTCCGGATGGCGGTGATCGGCGTCGCGTTCACGACGGCCACCGTCTGGCCCGTGTCGCCGTCGAAGAGCGTCACCGTCCCCTGGTGCGGATCGAGGCCCCGCGCGGAGTTGCCGGGGACGACGACCACGGTCTTGAGCCCGTACATCGGCGCGTCGCCGCCGCGATGCGTCGGCATGAGCCCGATCAGCGTCTCCTCGCCGGGCGGCCGGACGATCGTCCGCAGGGGAAGATGGACCTCGCCCCGCGCGATCGCGACGAGCGCCCGCTCGACCGCGGCGAGGCAGCCGGCAGGGTCGAGGAGCTCCTCGACGGCCTGCTCGTCCAGGATGAGGATCTCCGCCACCCGCGGGATTCTAGAATCGACCCAACCGACAAGAGGAGATCACGATGCCGTTCGAGCTTCCGTCATTGCCTTACGACCATACCGCCCTCGAGCCCCACGTCGACGCGCGGACGATGGAAATCCACCACGGCAAGCACCACCAGGCCTACGTCGACAACGCGAACAAGGCGCTCGACGGCACGGAGTGGGCGGACATGCCCGTCGAGGACGTGCTCCGCGCAATCGGCGACCTGCCAGGCGACAAGCAGGCGGCCGTGCGCAACAACGCCGGCGGGCACGCGAACCACTCGCTCTTCTGGCAGGTGATGAGCCCTGACGGAGGCGGCGAGCCCTCCGGAGCGCTGGCGGACGCGATCGGGGAGGCGTTCGGCGGCTTCGACGCGCTCAAGGAGACGATGACTCAGAACGGCGTCACGCGCTTCGGCTCCGGCTGGTCGTGGCTCGTCTGGGACGGCTCGGCACTCAAGGCGTACTCGACTGCGAACCAGGACTCGCCGATCATGGAGGGCAACGTGCCGCTCCTCGGCATCGACGTGTGGGAGCACGCGTACTACCTCACGTACCAGAACCGGCGCCCCGACTACCTCGCCGCCTGGTGGAACGTCGCCAACTGGGACGAGGTCGGCCGCCGCTACGACGAAGCCTCCGCGTGAGCACGCTGCTCGAGCTCACCCCCGACGAGCTGCTGTCGACGACGCGCTGCGTCCGCAGGCGACTCGACCTGGAGCGGCCGGTCGAGCGTGAGCTGATCGAGGAGTGCCTCGGGCTCGCCCAGCAGGCCCCGGTCGCGAGCTACAACGAGAACTGGCATTTCGTCGTCGTCACCGACCCGGACAGGCGCGCCGCGCTCGGCGACCTGTGGCGCGAGTTCGGCGCCCGCTATCTCGGCGAGCGGCCGGATCCATCGGTCGAATTGCCTGCGGGCACGACGCGGCTCCTCGACTCGGTCTGGTTCCTCATGGACCACATCGGCGAGGTGCCGGTGCACGTCATCCCGTGTATCGAAGGGAGGACGGACGGCAAGCCCGTTCCCCAACAGGCGTCGCGATGGGGCACGATCGTTCCCGCCGCGTGGAGCTTCATGCTGGCCGCCCGGACACGCGGCCTCGGGACGTGCTGGACGACCTTCCACCTCGGCCACGAGGAGGAAGCCGCAGAGCTGCTCGGCATCCCGTACGGGGACGTCATGCAAGCGGCGCTCATCCCCGTGGCGTACGCGATCGGCACGGACTTCCGACCCGCACGGCGGAAGCCGCTCGACGAGATCGTCCATTGGGACGGCTGGTAGGACTAGGGGGCTTCCCAGACGACGGGGAAGAGCGGGTGCTCCATCGGCGCGCCCGAGGGCAGCTCCTCCGCGAGGCCGGGGAAGTCCGGCGAGGTCTTCCACGGACGTGGCGCGTGCGTGACGTCGTCGCCGAGGAAGCGGACTGAGAGTGCCCGGCGCCGCCTCGTGGCTCCACCCGCTGCGTGGAGCGTCAGCATGTGGAAGTACACGGCGTCGCCCGGCTCGAGCTCCCACGCGAGGATCTCGAACGCCTCTCGATCCCCCTCGACGTCCGGCAGCTCCTCGAGGCTCCCCCCGGGGAACCACTTCGCCTCCGAGTCCATGAACGTCCGCGGCATGAGCCACGGGCCGAGGTGCGAGCCCGCCACGAACTCGAGCGTCGAGTCGCAGTCGACGGGATCGACCGGCATCCACAGGGAGCAAGCCTGGCGGCCGTCGACGTTGTAGTAGGGCTGATCCTGGTGCCACGGCGTGGGTTGACGGGTGGCCGGCTCCTTCACGAGCACGTGGTCGTGGAAGAGTCGCACTTGCCGCGAGCCCATCAGCTCGCCGGCGATCTCCGCGGCCGGCGACTCGCGGATGAACCGCTCGTACTCCGAGATCCGCTGCCAGCTGCAGAAGTCCTCGAAGAAGCGGCCGGGATCGTCCGGACGGCTCGCTACGAGCGCCCGCCCGCTCGGCTCGGCGAGATTGCGGTCGATCCCACGTGCGGCGAGCGCGACCTCGTCCGCCGAGAACGCCCCGCGCACACAGACGGCGCCGTCGCGGCGGAAAGCGTCGACGAGCTCGGCGGCGACCATCGCCCGGATCGTAGAGCGGTAGAGTCGCTCGCGTGAGCGCCGTCGCCGATCTCGTCGACCTCGACCGCTACCCCATCCACGACCTAGAGGGCTCGGCCGCGCAGGCGCTCGTGGCCGAGTGCCGCGAGGGGCTGCGGACGGAGGGCGCCGTCAGGCTCGACGCCTTCGTGCGCGCAGACGCCGTCGACCGGATGGCCGAGGAGGCCCGCGGCATCGCAACACAGGGCTATCCGAATGACGCGACGCACAACTGCTACTTCGACGACGAGATCGACGAGTCGCTGCCCGAAGACCATCCGCGCCGCATCATGGTTCGCTCGGCGCAGAAGGCGGTCGCGATGGACCTCCTGCCCGAGGACTTCGGCCCGCGGCGCATCTACGCGTCGGACGAGGTGCTCGCCTTCGTCGCCGCCGCGCTGGAGAAGGACGTGCTCTACCCGAGTGCCGACCCGCTCGACGGGGTAAACATGACGGTGTACGAGGAAGCGGACGAGCTCGGCTGGCACTTCGACCAGAGCGAGTTCTCGGTGACGCTCATGATCCAGCGCTCGCAGGGCGGTGGCGACTTCGAGTACGCACCGATGGTGCGGGCACCGGACGACGAGCGCTACGACGCCGTGCGCGCGGTGCTCCTCGGTGAAACGCCGCCGAAGCTTCTCGCGTCGGAGCCGGGGACGCTCGCATTCTTCCGCGGCCGGTACTCGCTCCATCGTGTGCCTCCCGTCGTAGGCGCGACGCCGCGGATGAACTCGGTGCTCACGTACTCCGTCGAGCCCGGCCACATGCTGAGCCCGATGGCCCAGCGCATGTACTACGGCCGCACGGCGTAGCGCGCCTCCTTCACAGGCCGGACACCACGTCTTACGCACCCCTTACGTCACTTCCCCCTCAAACGGCCGTCCTACTCAGTGAGAGGGGTGTAAAGCCTGACGGTTCTGGGGAAAAACCACCATGTGGGACGGGTCGCGCTCACCAGCCTGTTGACGGCTGCGCTCGTCGCCGTAGTCGTTCCTGCAGGAGCGGCGGCAGCGCCGTGCTGGCAGGTGCTCGTCGACGACTGGGCCGACGGCGCGATCAGCAACCTCTACCCGATCAGCTGCTACCGCCAGGCACTCCAGAACATGCCCGAGGACGTGCGCCTCTACTCGGACGCGAGTGACGAGATCAACCGCGCCCTGGCGAGCCAGTCCGTGAAACGAAGCATTGCCGGCGGCCTCGAGCCGGCCGTCCAGTCTGCGACGGCTGGCGTCGTGCCGGCAGGCGACCGTTCCGGCGCGCCGCTCGTACTTGCGGCATCGCTGGCTGCGCTCCTCGTGCTTGCCGCCTCCGGTGGCTATCTCGCACGAAGGAAATGGGGAGGCGCCGCACGCCTCGGGCCGGACGGCTGATGCGTCTCGTCAGGTACGCCGCCGCGGCCGTCGCAGCACTCGCGGTCGCTGGTCTCGTCATTCCGACGGCCGGCGCCGTCCCGGGCGTGAAGTTCGGCATCCACGACGACGCCTGGCTCGTCAGCGGCCCGGGAACGCTGTCGTCCCGCCTCGGCGAGCTCGACCGGATCGGCGTCGACATCGTCCGCTTCACGCTGCGGTGGGACGTCATCGCCCGCGACGAGCCGTCCGCCGCGCGCGACCCGCGTGACCGCGCATATCGGTGGGGGCGGGCCGATGCGGTGCTGACGGGCCTGAACGCGCGCGGCATTCCTGCGGTCGTCACGCTCGTCGGCACGCCCGACTGGGCGAATGGCGGTCTCGGCGCGAACCGGCCGCCCCTGACGCGCACAGCGTTCGCCGACTTCGCGCACGCGGCCGCCCGCCGGTATCCGTTCGTCCGTCACTGGACGATCTGGAACGAGCCGAACCAGGCCCGCTGGTTGAGCCCCGCCTCGCCGAAGGTGTACGTCGACCGTCTGCTCAACCCCGCGTACGCCGCGATCAAGGACGCGAATCCGACGGCGCTCGTCGGTGGGGGCGTCACGGCGCCGCGAGGAAACGCCGGCGGCATGTCCCCGCTTGCCTGGATCGCGGGCATGGGGAAGGCCGGCGCGCGGCTCGACGCCTACGCGCATCACCCGTACCCGCTTCAGCCGCAGGCGGAGAGTCCCTGGAGCGGCGGGTGTAAGCACTGCGAGACGGTGTCGATGGCATCGCTTGAGCGGCTCACGGCCGCCATCCGGCGCGAGCTGGGGCAGAAGCGGATCTGGCTCACCGAGTACGGCTACCAGACGAACCCACCGGACCAGTGGCTCGGCATCTCGCCGATGCTCCAGGCGCTGTACACGGCGGAGGCGAGCCTCCGTGTGTGGAAGGCGCCGTACGTCGACGTGCTCGTCAACTTCCTGTACCAGGACGACGTCGCCAACGGCCCGACCTCCTCGGGCTGGCAGAGCGGGTTCGTGACCTCCCGTGGCGTCGCCAAGCCCTCGCTGCGCGCATTCATGCTGCCGCTGGTGCGGGTGGCACGGGCCGGCGCGCGGACGACTGTCTGGGGTCAGGTGCGCCCGCGCAGCGGAGCTCAGCCGTACCGACTCCAGGAGCTCCGCAGCGGCGCGTGGGAGTGGCTCGGCCCAAGCAGGCTGACGGCGCAGAACGGCACGTTCAAGGTCGTGGTTAAGGCGGGCCGCGACACGCGTCTGCGGATCTGGTCGCCGCAGGACGCGACGTACGGCAACACGCTCCGCATCAAGTAGGGCCCCCACAAACGCCAAGTCCCCGGCGATCCGAAGATCTCCGAGGACTTGACGAGAAGAATCTCTCACGTTCTCGCGTGCTTGTCAAGCGGGTATCGTCGCGGGTGCGATGTGCTTCGACGACGACTCGTCACCGCCGATCCCGATCATCTCCGGCGCCGCGGTCTCGCACGAGGATCTCGTGCTCGAGGCCGCGGACGGGAACCGCTTCGCAGCGTTCGCCGCGCAGCCCGACGAGCCGGGCAGCGTCGGCATCGTCGTCCTCCCCGACGTTCGCGGCCTTTACCGCTACTACGAGGAGCTCGCGCTGCGCTTCGCCGAGCGGGGCTACGCGGCGATCGCCTTCGACTACTTCGGCCGCACGGCGGGCGCCGAGAAGCGTGGCGACGACTTCGAGTTCATGCCGCACGTGCAGGCCGTGAAGCCGGTGGAGATCCAGGCCGACGTCGCCGCGTGCGTCGCCTGGCTGCGGGACCGCGGAGCGAGCTCGGTGTTCACGGTCGGCTTCTGCATGGGCGGCCGCCACTCATGGCTCTCGGCGGCGGGCGGCCATGGCCTCGCGGGCGCCGTCGGCTTCTACGGGCGCACAGGCGAGGGGCAGGACGGCTCGCCCGGGCCGGTCCAGCGCGCCCCGGAGATGGCGTGCCCGATCCTCGCGCTCCAGGCCGGGGACGACGCGCACATCACGGCCGAGGACAACGCCGCCTTCGAGGAGGCCCTCCGCGGCGCCGACGTCCCGCACGAGCTCGTCACCTACCCGGGCGCGCCCCACAGCTTCTTCGACCGCAGGCAGGCGGACTTCGCGGACGCTTCCGAGGACGGCTGGCAGCGCGTGCTCCATTTCATCGCCGCCAACTCGTAGGTCCAAAGAAATTCGCCGAGCCGGTGGCGGTTTCGTCCACTCGTCCGACTGACCTTCCGGTTGCCCGTAGAGTCACTCGGTCGGGTTTCGGTCTACTCCCGCTCCGTGCTCGGCGCAAGAACGACACTATGCGAAATCGGCGATCGCGCGCAAGGGGTCCCGCGCACGAATCTCCCGCAAATTGCGAAGGTCAGCGTGAGAGAACGGCCGCGAGCACCGGGTCCCGGCGCCAAAGAAGTCTCGGGCCGTCAACTCGACGGGGATGTCGGGCTCGACGGGCGACGCGGTCGTCGCTATGTTGTAGCCGACGACGACTGCGCGCCCGTCGATGGTGCGCAACCACATCGGCTCGCTGCTCAGAGCGAGGTAGGTCGGCTTGCAACGAACCACGCGAACAGGCCAAATGGGTTACTCGGGCGCTCGCGTGCCTTCTGGTGAACGCCACATCTCGTAGGCCAACGGCCAGAGCGCCACTACAGCCGCCACTCCGACGACGATCTGGGCGGCGCCGAGCGGCACAAAGCGGGCGATGGCCATGACGACGAGGCCTCCCGTGACAATCCAGTTCACGCGCGCCGAGAACACTCCGCTGCGGGTGATGCCGATAGCGAAGCTGAAGGCGCCGAGTGCGAACGTGGTCGCGGCGACGACGAAAATGGGCACGAACCATGGCACGAGCTCGTCCTGGGCCGCCGCGGGGTCACCACCAGACTCGGCAGCCGTAAGTGGGGCGAACTCCATTCCCGGCAGGATCACGAACAGCGCGCTCCCGAACGCCGCCAGGGGGAGACCAATGCTGCTCCACCGCTCCTCGCCGGCGGCGCGGAGGTAACCGCGAACCGCAGCGAAGGCGAGTACCGCGAGGCTGTAGCCCACGCCGACCGTGACGTGCGAAAGCCCCCAGCGTGTCGTGTCGGCCGCGGCCTCCGCCGCAACCGCCGCCGTGTCGGTGGCGTTCGCGACGTAGGGGTGGTACGCGAACCCGACGAGCAGCACGGCCGGGGCCGTCGCGACGATGACTGCCCGGAACCGCGACCTCGTCGTCGACACTGAGCGATTATGCAATCGGCGCGAGGGCTTCGCAAATGCGGGCTAGCCGAGCTGGCGGTCGAGGTTCGTCGCGGCGCTGATCAGCGCAAGGTGGGTGAACGCCTGCGGGAAGTTGCCGAGCTGCTCCCCGCGCGGGCCGATCTCCTCGGAGAACAGGCCCAGGTGGTTGGCGTACGTGAGCATCTTCTCGAAGGCGATGCGCGCCTGATCGAGCCGGCCGGCGCGCGCGAGGGCCTCCACGTACCAGAAGGAGCAGATCGAGAACGTGCCCTCGTCGCCTTCGAGCCCGTCCGGCGAGGCTCGCACGTTGTAGCGGTAGACGAGCGTGTCAGAGACGAGCTCCTCCGTCATGAGGTCCAGCGTCGAGAGCCAGCGTGGATCAGTCGGCGACACGAACTTCACGAGCGGCATGAGGAGGTTCGACGCGTCGAGGACGTCCGAGCCGTAGTGCTGCACGAACGCGCCGCGCTCCTCGTTCCAGCCCTTGTCCATGATCTGGTGGTAGATGTCATCGCGCGTCTTCATCCACGCGACGAGATCGGCCGGCAGGCCGCGCTGGCGCGCGACGCGGACGGCCCGTTCGACGGCGACCCAGCACATGAGGCGTGAGTACGTGAAGTGCTGGCGGCCGCCGCGCGTTTCCCAGATCCCCTCGTCCGCCTGGTCCCAGTTCTCGCAGACCCAGTCGACGATGCGCGTGAGGTTCATCCAGGCGTCGTGGGAGATCGGCGCGCCGTGCTTGTTGTAGAGGTAGATGGAGTCGACGAGCTCCCCGTAGATGTCGAGCTGGAGCTGGTCGGCTGCGCCGTTCCCGATGCGAACGGGAGCCGAGCCGCAGTAGCCCTCCCAGTGGTCGAGGATCTGCTCTTCCAGATCGGAGCTGCCGTCGACCGCGTACATGATCTGAAGCGGCCCCGACTCGCCTTTGTGCTTCTCGTGGAACCGGTCGGTCAGCCAGCCGCCGAACGCCGCGGCCTCCTCCGTGAAACCGAGCCGCAGCAGCGCGTAGAGAGAGAACGCGG
>JBKJWA010000272.1:0-3699 GCA_046716705.1 Gaiellaceae bacterium | reverse complement strand
CAGGGCTTCATCGACAGCGAAGGCTGGCGGCGGCTCGACGTGCGCGGCCCCGGCGGCCAGGTGCTGGCGTTCGAGGGTCGCGGCTCGCTCGCGAAGCTGGGCGTGACCGAGCTCTTCTTCGAGACCGTCGAGCCCGCGAACGCCGATGTGTCGATCGCCAGGATGCTCGCGAAGCTGCCGGAGGGCCGCTATACGATCGCCGGCCCGGCGCAGGAGAGCGGCAAGAGCCTGGGCCGCACTTCGGGCACCGCCTGGCTCACGCATGACATCCCGGCAGGCCCGAAGCTCGTGTCCCCGAGGGATGGCGCGAAGGTGCCGGTCCGCGGTGTCGTCGCCCGCTGGCATCCCGTGACGAAGACGATTACCGGCGAGCCGGTGAACATCATCGCGTATCAGCTCATCGTCGAGAAGGACGCCGTGCCGCACCGCCACATGATCGGGAAGCTCGGTGGGTTGAGCATGTACCTCCCGCCGTCGGTGACGAGCATCGCCGTCCCGAACGGCTTCCTCGAGCCCGGCACGAAATACCAGTGGGAAGTCCTCGCGATCGAGCGAAGTGGCAACCAGACCCTCTCGTCCGGGGAGTTCCGGACCCGCTGAGGACCGACTGACGGCCGGCGCGATCGACCACGCCTTCGCGCCGGCCCGTAAGGTGTGGTTCGGCGATGCCGTTCCAGCCAACGCTCATCTCGAGCTACGTCTGACAATTCGATCACGCTGCCCGGGTGGCAGCAGCGGGACGTCGAGCGTCAGCACGGTCGTATGCGCCTTCCTCTGCAAGCTCGAGATCGCGGCCTCGGCTACGGCTACGCGATCTCTTCGCGTGGCTTCCCGTGCGAGTGGAGAGCCGACTCGCGGTTTCGAGCCGCAAGTCGCGTTGAGCATCACGTGAGATGGAGCAGAATGGTTCCATTGGAGGTGAAATGAAGCGAAGCCTTCGCCACGCGCTCGCGGTCTCGAGTCGATCGACGCGACTCGCTCCTCCGGCACAGGCAGTGCTCGAAGCACATGCGCCAAACACACCGGACGTGTAGCCCGGCTGTCGAAGCTCAGACGCGCTGCCACTCGACGAGCGGAGCGGCCACCCACGTCGGGCGCGGGGACTCGTACAGCTCCGCTGCGTCGGTGTACGCCAGGTCGAGGATGGTTCCCAGCAGCTCGCCCCTGAGGTAGCGGAAGACCTGGCCGGCGTCGCGGGCGTCGCTCTTCGCCTCGACGCAGTGAGCGTCGTACCCGCCGTAGTCGCCGCGAGCGAGGAGCTCCATGCCCCCCTCGATCGTCTCGCGTGCGAGCTCGAGGCCGCCGCCGTCGGGAGGCAACGATCGCTCGGGCGGATCGCCGTAGCCGATCCCGTGGTGAAACGGATCCGCAGTGGATACGACGACGGCGTCTTCCACCAGCTCGGCGAGCTCCTCGATGCCCGGAAGCCGGTCGGGGTGCCCGCCGGCGAGGTAGGGATAGCGCTCGACGACCTCGGGGGCGACGATCCCGCGCCGCTTCGTCTCGGCCTCCCAGAAGTGGCGGAAGCTGATGAGCGAGTGGTCCTCCCGCCACTCCTCGCGCCCCGCGATGCCCGGCCCCTGGACGCCCCAGAACGGCCACGCCGACGGATCCTCACCGGCCGAGACACGCTTCCGAGCCTCCTCCATCTCGTCGGTGAATGCATGGAGGACGCTGATCACGACCACGCGGTCGGCGCCGCTGTCCAGGCAGCCGTGGACGACTGCCGCGACCTGATGACCACAATCGAAGACGCCCGCATGCGGGAAGACGGCGACGCCTCCCCCGGCCAGCGTCGGCGCCAGATCCCACTCCCGCCCGCGCTCGAGTCGCTCGAGCGTCCCGTGCTCGCCCAGCGCCTCGTGCTCCGAGCGGTAAAGCTCGTGGATCTGCTCCTTGAGCCGGCGGCGGTCGAGCGTCATCGGGAGAGAGCCGACGCGCGGATTCGAACCGCGGACCCCTTCATTACGAGTGAAGTGCTCTACCAGCTGAGCTACGTCGGCGCCCAGCCATTGTAGGCGCTGACGCAGGTCCACCCGGCTCAACCGTAGGCGTCTGGCTCGGCAGAGATCGAGCTGCCGTGGGGAAGCGATCTTCCGCCACGGCAGCCCTCGAGAGGTCGTGCTACTTGGGGAGCTTCTTCTGCTTGGCGATCGCGCCGGCCAGAAGATCCCCGGTCATGAACATGTGCGCGTAAGCGGCCTGGTAGAGCGTCGCCGCCCGCCCGTAGTCCTTGGCTGCGAACGCGTCGAGCTGACCCTTGAGCTCGACCACGTGGGCCAGGAGGTCGGCCTGGACCGCCTTCGCGGGCAGCCCGGTCGCGCCGCCGAGGAGCTTGCCGTGTTCGACCGTGTAACGCTTGAGGTTCGCGACGGCCTTGTTCTGGCCCGCCTTGTTCTTCTTCGCCGTCGCGACGGTGTAGTCGACGAAGAATCCGATGTGAGCGCGCCACTGGAACTTGCCGTTCAGGAAGGCATTGCCGGCCTTCTTCCCGTAGAGCGACGCGATCGACTCCGACAGTGCGACCGAGTTCCGGTCGAGCGCCTTCGCCGCCGCACCGAACGCCGGTGAGCCGGTGACCCCGAGGTTCGTCGCATTCATCGCGAGGGCTGCATGCTCGCCGAGTTGGCGACCGAGCTGCGCGCGCAGGTCGGACTTCGTCAGACCGGCCTGGAGCTGGACTGACGCTGCGTGAGCCGCATGCGGATCGGCGCTCCGAGTCGAGGAGTCCGTTGCTGCGTACACGCCTGCTGCAAGCGCCGCCGAAGCGGCAAGTGCGCCGGCGAGGATGACCGAGCGTTTCTTCACGTTGAGTCCCCCTTGTGAGTGGTTTACGTGTTCGTTCTTCGCCTATTCGCCCGCCCGCTCCGATCGGTTCGGCGGCGCTCAGGCCGGAGCCAGCTCGCTGCGGAGCCGCACGAAGAGCGCTTCCAACGCCAGGCGGGGCTGGAGGTTGAGCTCCTCGAACCACCGCCACGACTCGCGCACGATCTCGGCGGCCCGTTCGGCGCCGGGGAGTCGCTCGACGCTGCCGTCCTCGCGGAGCGCTGCCAGGTGGTCGAAGTGGGTGACGACGGCATCGGCGCCAACCGCCACCACGACGAGGTCCCGGTACCAGGCGGCAAGCTCCTCAAGCGCCTCGAGCACGCTCTCGCGGGTCGCTCCGAACTCGGCGCGCCGCAAGCGCTGCTCACGCTCCCGGTCGGGAAGATCGAGCCACTCGACGTCTTCCTCTGCGGCGGCCCGCGCCGTCTTCGCGGCCGTGTCCGCCATCCGCACGATCGAGGCGGCAGCGGCCGAGGGCTCGAACGACGGATCCGCGTAAACGCCACGCGCCAGCGCTAGCAGCTCTTCCCTGCGCGCGGCCGCGTCGTCGTCGAGCAGTCGCTCCGCCCTGTCGAGCCGTCCGGCGGCGACACGCGCAAGCGCGGTCACGCGATCCGCGGGCAAGCCCGGCGCCTGCGCGCAGAGCACCGTGTGCACCGCCTTCTCCGACAGCCGGCTGAAGGGGACGAGCTGGCAGCGCGAGCGGATCGTCTCCGGCAGCGGGCCGAGCTCGTCGGCGAGGAGGATGATGACGGCGTACGGCGGCGGCTCTTCGAGGTCCTTGAGGAGCGCGTCCGCAGCCTCGTCGTTCAGCGCGTGCGCGGAGACGAGGAGATACACGCGGCGATCCGCCTCGAACGGGCGCATGTGGAG
>JBKJWA010000271.1:0-4370 GCA_046716705.1 Gaiellaceae bacterium | reverse complement strand
GCGTCCACCACTCCCGCCCAGTCGGGCTGCAGCACGAGGCGCACGCGCACGTTCGTCCCGACCGGAGCCTCGTTCCGGAGACGATTCGTCGCGGCGGTCCCGCGGGCGACGAGCACGGCGCCGTCGGGCGGGATCGGCGTCGCGCCGCCGCTGCGCGACTCGACCACCCGGCCGGCCACCTCGGTGTTCGGAAACGTCGCCGGGAACGGGCGCAGCACGACCTCGAGAGCGCCAGGGGCGCTGGGGGTCGATGGCCCCCAGGCGGGCGTGTAGAGCGACATGCCGCTCGACGAGGGCGAGTTGTTGACGGCGGAGAGGTTCTGCCGCTGGCCAGTTCCCTGCCAGGTGGGTAGCAGTCGCACACGTTCCACGCGGAGGTTCCCACCGCCGTCGATGCCGATGCTCGAGCGGCTGTCTCCCGGACCGTGCTGGAGCTGACCGTCACGGATGAGGATCCCGCTCGGCCGGCCAGTCGAGACGAAGCGGTCGCCGTTGACGCCGGCGACGGTCGCGATCAGCGACACGCGCTGCTGGATGGCCGTCACCCGCTCCAGGCCGACGATCGCGTCGTTGGAGAGCGCCGGCTTGAGCGCCCAGAGACCGCCCGGCCGCGGCATCGTCAGCACGTGGATGACCGAGGGCCCGTGAAAGGTGAACTGCACCTGTGTCTCGTACGTCACGCCGGGCATGAGCAGCTTCGGCCGGCCCGCCGCAGGCGTGGCGAGGACCAGCGCGGCAAGCGCTCCGATGACGGCTCGGCGAGACAACGACCCGCGGATGAGGCTAGCGAAAGGTTGCGCATGTCCGCTGGTCGTGATATCCGTTGCGAATGGCGATCCGGGCGCTGTTTGCGGTTGTGGGTGCGTGCGGGCTTCTGCTCGTCCCGCTGTCACCGGCCGCCCGCTCGCTGACGCCCGATCAGCAACTCGTGTCTGGCCTCGCAGCGACGGAAGAGAACGCTCGCGCGGCGCTGCGGAGCCTTGCGAAGCCATCCCCCGACGGTGCCACGAAGGCTCGCGCGGAGATCGCTCGCGCTCTTGCCGGCATCGGCGCTGCGAGCAATGCGGCGCCGCGCGCGATCGGCGCGCTCGACACGCCGTCCGTCCGCTCGGTGCTCGCCGAGGCCGGGAAGCTCGCCCGGCAGGCACGGGCCGATATCGCCGGCTACCGCTTTTCGGGCGCCCGGGCGAAACTCCGGAAAACGATCGCGCTCACGAAGGCGGCGCTCGGCGACTTCGGCGTGCCGCTGAGAAAGGAGTTCGCGTCGTACGCGGTCAACCGCGACTTCGCGTATCTCCCGGAGTTCGCGAACTTCTCCGGCTTGTCTGCGACGGTGGGCAGTGAGATCACCGAGGTCGTGATCGGAGCTGCGAACCGCTCGACCGCGAACACGGGCGAGCCGGGAGCTGTCGTCGACCCAGCGAGTGGGCTGCCGATCACAAGGATGAGCGTGGCCGTGATCTCGGACTCGATCGGCCGCTTCTACTCGGGCTGGTGCGATCTCGACGCGGGCGTCATCACCTGCCGCATGCGTCCTGCGATGCCCGTCGACCGCATCTTCACGATCGCATTCGGGCCGAAGCTCGAGCCGGGCACGAAGCTCCTCGTGAAGTTCCGGTCCGCAAACGGGGGTCGCTCGTACGCCACGTTCGCCACGCGATGACGTGTCGCGGCCGTGACATTCGTCGTGTAGCGGGTGCGACTGGCGCGCCGCCTGATTCCCCCTACACTATGCGCGTGCCGACGAGCCTGAGGCGACTCGTACCGATCTGCGCCGGCCTGGCGCTGGCTGCCGTTCCGCTTGCCGGGGCGATGTCAGCCGCGAAACTGTCGCCCGACCAGCAGTGGGTCTTCGAGCTCAAGAGCTCGCGCGCGGCGAACCAGGTCGCCTTCACCCAGCTGGAGCCGGGGCAGATCTCCCCCGAGGAGGTCAGCAAGGCGAAGCTCGAGGTCGCCCGTGCGATCGGGCACCTGAAGAAGGCCGTCCGAGTCGGCCCGACGACGATCGGCCCGACGCCCGAGATCGCGGCAAGCGTCGCCGAGGCTCAGAAGCTCGTGGCGCAGGCATCAAAGCAGCTGAGTAGCCGCAGTAACGCCTCGGCCCGAAAGACCATAGATCTCGCCATGGACGCGACGGACGATGCGCTCAAGCAGTTCGGCGTTCCCCTCGCGAACGACTTCCGAGTCGTCGGGACCTACCGTGAGCTCGCCGGCGTCGCGGGCTGGGAGGGGTACATGGCGTTGACAGCCAAGGCGCCTGGCGTCGCGATCTCGAAGGTCGTCATCGGCGTTGTCGGCCGTGAGACGGCGAATGCGTCCGAGACGGGTGGTCTACGCCGCGCGCCGTCGATGCCGATCACAGACCTGGCGATCTACACGCTCCAGGAGCCGAGCGGCGTGTACTCGTCGGGCTGGGGCAAGCTCGTGAACGGGATCATCGTCTGCAACCTGAACCCCGTAATGGACAAGGACGAGACGTTCGCAATCAACTTCAAGCCCCGGGTGCCGCCAGGGACGAAGTTCCTCGTGAAGATGTGGTCGGCCGACCGCAAGCGCTCGTACGTCATCATCAAGACGAAGTGAGCTGAGACGAGGCGCAGCCTGCCGGGGGCGCTCGCGATCTTCCTGGCGGCGACCGTGGCAGCCTCTGCGCCGATCGCCCAGCTGCGAGTTCCGTGACCGGCAGGCTGCTCAATTCCAGACGCGAACGTCGCGGTAGAGCGTGTCGCGCTGCACTGGGGTTTTGCCGAGCGACTTGATGAGGTGGACCAGCTCCTCGGTCGACGTGCTGTGTGTCGTGCCGGCGGCGGAGACGACGTTCTCCTCGATCATCACCGAGCCCATGTCGTCGGCGCCGAAGGCGAGAGGCACCTGGCCGATCTTCATCCCCTGCGTCACCCACGAGGACTGGATGTGGTCGACGTTGTCGAGGTAGATGCGTGACACGGCCTGCGTTAGCAGGTAGTCGAACGAGGTCGGCATCGTGTCCGGCGGCACCATGGCGCCGAGCCGGTTCCCGTCGTCCTGGAATGTCCACGAGATGAAGGCGCGGAAGCCGTGCATCTCGTCCTGAAGCTCGCGGATGCGGCGCATGTGCTCGACGCGCTCGGCGAGCGTCTCCACATGGCCGTACATCATCGTGGCCGTCGTCGACATGCCGAGGCGCTGGGCGTGCCGCATGACGTCGAGCCACTCCGCCGAGGTCGTCTTCTTCGGCGAGATGATGTCGCGGACGCGGTCAACGAGGATCTCGGCACCGCCTCCGGGGAGCGAGTCGAGCCCGGCGTCGCGCATCCTCGTGAGAGCCTCGGGCACGGTGACCCTCGAGCGGCGTGCGGCGTGCTGCACCTCCGACGGAGACAGGGCGTGCAGATGGATCGGGTAGCGCGCCTTGATCGACGAGAACAGATCCTCGTAGTACTCGACGCCGAGGTCGGGATGATGGCCGCCCTGCATGAGCAGGCCGGTGCCGCCGATGGCGAGCGTCTCCTCGATCTTCTTGAAGATGACGGCCTTCGGCAGGAGATAGCCCTCCCGCGTGTCGCCGGGGCTGCGGTAGAAGGCGCAGAAATCGCAGTCCGTGTAGCAGACGTTCGTGTAGTTGACGTTCCGGTCGACGATGAACGTCACGCGTCTCGGGTCGGTCCTGCGAGCGCGAAGCTCGTCGGCTGCGCGGCCGACGGCGACGAGCTCCCGCGACTCGAGCAGCGTGAGCGCACCCTCGTCGGAGATACGCTCACCCGCGAGCGCCTTGTCGAGGACGTCCGTAACGGCCGTGCCACTTCTCGACGCGGCCAGGGTCTGACCCCGGAGATGGCTCATACGGACACCTCGTCACGGACGAAGCGGAGCTCTGGCACCTCGTCCAGCTCACCGGAGCCGTGGGCCAGCTCGAGGAATGTGTAGAGGCCGGCTCGCTCGCGGGGCCCGAAGCGGTATCGCAGCTTCTCGAAGTACCGCGCGAGGAAGCCCGGCGGGTAGCCGTAGCGCTCCGCTGCCTCATGCGCGAGCGCCTCGGGCTCGGCTCTCGCCTGGCGCACGGATTCGACGAGCGCCTCCTCGAGCTCTCTGACGCCGCCGGCCACGGGCTCGCGGGCCGCCCAGACGGCGAACACCATTGGCAGCCCCGTCCGCTCGAGCCACAGTCGACCGAGGTCGTGGTGCGGCGTGGGATCCTCGAACGCCGACCGAAGCGCGGCGTCGCCGATGAGGAGCTTCGCGTCGGCGTGCGCATCCAGCGGCAGCTGCTCGGCGTCAGGCAGCAAGACCCTCGTCAGCACCGCCGATGTCGCGCTCTCGGGCGTCACCGCGACCGTCCGCACCTGCTCGAGCGGAAGGCGCGAGACGAGCTGGATCGAGTCCACGGCGCC
>JBKJWA010000270.1:0-3254 GCA_046716705.1 Gaiellaceae bacterium | reverse complement strand
CGCGGGCCTGACGCGCGCATCGTCCCGACCTGGGAGCGCTCGTGGCTCGACACCGAGTGCGAGCTCTATGGCGGCTGTCTCTCGGCCTGTCCGACCGGCGCCATCTACGAGAAGTTCACGACCGGGGCGCCGCCCGGCCACGAGCAGCGCCTCGACAAGACGAAGACGACCTGCACGTTCTGCGGCGTGGGCTGCCAGATCGACCTCAACGTCGACCCGCAGACGAAGCGGATCGTAAAGGTGACGTCTGAGCCCGAGTACCTCCCCAACGAGGGCAACCTCTGCGTCAAGGGCCGCTTCGCGTTCAACTTCGTCCACCATCCCGACCGGCTGACGGAGCCGCTCGTGCGCGGCGAGGACGGCGAGCTGCACCCGACCGACTGGGACACCGCGCTGGATGCCGCGGCCACGGGGCTACGCCGCGTAATGGACGAGCACGGCACGCAGGCCGTCGGCGTGCTCGCCTCGGCGAGGCTGACGAACGAGGAGAACTACCTCATCCAGAAGCTCGCGCGGACGGCGCTGAAGACGAACTCCGTCCATTCCTGCGAAGCCACCTGACACGCTCCTACCCTCTACGGCCTGGTCAGGTCGTTAGGCAGAGGAGCGAGCACCAACTCCATCCCGGAGATCGAGAACGCGCGCTTCCTGCTCGTGATCGGCTCGAACACGACCGAGGCGCACCCGGTGCTCGCTCTACGCATGAAGAAGGCGGTGCGAAACGGCGCCACCCTCGTCGTCGCCGATCCGCGCAAGATCTGGTTGACGAAGATCGCGAAGCGGCACCTGCAGCTCGAGCCGGGCTCGGACGTCTGGCTGGTCAACGCGATGATGAACGTCATCCTCGACGAGGGGCTCGAGAACGAGGAGTACATCCGCGAGCTCACCGACGACTTCGACGCGGTGCGGGAGGTCGTGGCCCGCTACACGCCCGAGGCGGCCGAAGAGATCACCGGGGTCTCGGCGGAGGCCATCCGGCAGACCGCCCGCGAGTACGCGTCGGAGCGACACGCGGCGATCTTCTACACGCTTGGGATCACCGAGCACGCGTGCGGCGTCGACAACATCTGGTCGCTCTCCAACCTCGTCCTCATGACGGGGCATCTCGGCTACGAGTCGACGGGCCTCAACGCGCTCCGCGGCCAGAACAACGTCCAGGGGCTGAACGACTCCGGTGCGAACCCGTCGTACCTTCCGGGTTACCAGGCGATCGAGGACGCGGACGTGCGCGCGAAGTTCTCGGACGCGTGGGGGGCGGAGGTGCCCGAGACGCCGGGCTACCGGCTCGACCAGATGATGTCCGGCCTCCACGACGGGCGCATCAAGGCGCTCTACCTGATCGGCGAGAACCCGTCGCAGACCGAGCCGAACGCGCACCACGTCGACGAGGGGCTCGCCGGGCTCGACTTCATCGTCTCGCAGGACATCTTCCTGAACGACGGGATGGCGAAGCACGCCGACGTCGTGCTACCCGCGTCGAGCTTCGCGGAGAAGGACGGGACGTTCACGAACACCGAGCGGCGCATCAACCGCGTTCGCGCGGGTGTTCCTTGTCCGGGTCAGGCGCGAGTCGACCGCGACATCGTCATCGATCTTGCGCGCGCTCTCGGCGCCGAGTGGCCCGACTACCCCGACGCGGAGTCGGTATGGAACGAGCTCGCCGACCTCGCGCCGAACTGGTACGGCATCCGCTACGACCGCCTCGAGGAGCAGGGCATGCAGTGGCCGTGCCTCGACCGGGACCACCCAGGGTCTCCGTACCTGCACGCTCCCCGGCCGGCGCGTCCGGGCGGCCGCGGGAAGTTCTTCCCGGTCGAGTACCAGCCGCCGATCGAGCAGCCCGACTCCGAGTATCCGCTGATCCTCAACACCGGGCGCACGCTCTACCACTACAACTCGGCGACGATGACGATGCGCGAGTCGGGCATCACCGACAAGCAGGAGGACCCGTTCTTCGAGATCTCCCCCGAGGACGCGTCCAATCTCGGCCTCGGGGAGGGCGAGTGGGCGCGAATCTCCTCGCGGCGCGGCTCACTCGAGGCACGAGTGGCGATCTCGGACCGCGTCTACCCGGGGCTCGTCTGGATGGCTCTCCACTTCGAGGGAGCGAAGGTGAACTGGCTGACGCACGACGTCGGCGATCCTCTCATCGGCACGCCCGAGTACAAGATCAGCGCTGTGAAAGTCGAGCCGATCGCCACCTAGCGTGGGCAAACTCGCTACGCGGCTGCCACAGCCGACCGGCGCGGCCGCTGTCATCTTCGACAACGTTGGCCGCGTGCTGCTGATTAAGGAGAACTACGATCGGCGTCGCTGGTCACTTCCTACGGCATGGGCGTTTCGCTGCGCAATCGTCGATGGCAACCCTGGAGCGCCTCCGACGGGGGAGATTGACGAGGTCCGATGGCACGACCCTCGCGCGTTGTCCACGCCTCGGTCGAGCATCCTTCACTACGCAGTGCCTGACGCGCTGCTTGGCTGTCGCGGTGTCATGCGAACCGGTCTCTCGCGGGTCTCGTGACTTCCGACGCGCGCGGTCAGCCGCCTAGCAAGTCTGTACGCTAAGCTGTACGTACAATATCCAGTACAGGAGGTGACATGGAGAGCTTGACCGCTACTGAAGCCCGATCGTCACTGTTCACGCTGCTGAAGAAGGCCGCCCGTGGCCACCGCCAGTTCCGTATCACTCACAACCAGGGCAACGCGATCCTCGTTTCGGAGGAGGACTACGAGAGCCTCCTCGAGACGCTTGAGCTGCTCTCCACGCCGGGGTTTGCGGACAGCATCAGACGCGCGCGTGAGGAGATCGCCAGGGGGGAGACGTACTCACTCGAAGAGGTGCTCGGCGCTGCGTGAGCGACCGCTGGGAGATCCGGTTCTCGAAGCAGGCGAGGAAGGATGTCGAGCGGCTGTCGCCCAAGCTGCGGAAGAAGCTCCGCGAGATCCTCGTGGAAGTGATCGCGGAAGATCCGTACGTTGGGAAGAAGCTCTTGGGTGAGCTTGCAGGGAGCTTTTCGTACCGGCTGACGTTCAAGGACCGCATCGTGTACAGCCTGGACGAGCGGCGAAAAGTCGTGTACGTCGAGCGCGCCTGCACCCACTACGGTGAGTGAGCCTCTCGCTTGACTCCGCTACGGCAGTACACGTACGTCCCCGGTGTGCGAGTCGATGCAGGTCGGGCTCTCCGACGACGCGCCAGAGGGTTCGGTAGCCGCGAGCGACCCTCCGCTAGCCGCCGCTGCGCGGCTCCGGCT
>JBKJWA010000269.1:0-3210 GCA_046716705.1 Gaiellaceae bacterium | reverse complement strand
ACGTCCGGCGCGAGGCCGTTGGCGATCGCGCCATCGACGAACTTGCCCTTGAGCGAGGCCATCAGCTCGTGGATCTTCTTGCCGATCGCCTTGCGGAGATCGTCGGCCTCGGCTGGCGAGAAGCCTGCGAGCTGCTTCGCAATCTCCATGTACTGCTCCTGGTAGATGCAGATCGCGTACGTCGAGCCGGTGATCTCCTCCAGGCGCGGGTCGGCGAACGTCACCGCTTCCTGGCCCGCCTTGCGCCGCGCGTAGACCGGGATGTACGACATCGGCCCCGGCCGGAAGAGCGCGACGAGCGCGATGAGATCCTCGAACTCCGTCGGCTTCACCTGGCGCAGCGCCTCCCGCATCCCCGAGGACTCGAACTGGAACACACCAGCCGTGTCGCCGCGCTGGAGCAGCTCGTACGTCTTCGCGTCGTCGAGGGGGATATCGGTGATGTCGACGCCGCCGACGAGCTGCACCGCCGCGTCGATCACGTCGAGGTTGCGGAGGCCCAGGAAGTCGATCTTCAGGAGGCCAAGCGCTTCGACGTCCCCCATCGCAAGCTGCGTGACGAGCTCCTGGTCGGCGCCCTTCTGCTGAAGCGGGACGATGTCGGTCAGCGGCCGGTCGGCGATGACGACGCCGGCCGCGTGGATCGAGTCCTGGCGCACGAGCCCTTCGAGCGGCTTTGCGAGATCGACGATCTCGCGCACCAGCGGGTCGGAGTCGTACGCGGCGCGCAGCTCCTGCCCCGGCTTCATCGACTCTTCGAGGTACACCTTCGGCCCCTCGGGGACGAGCTTCGCGACGCGGTCGACCGTGCCGTAGGGCACCTCGAGCACGCGGCCGGCGTCTCGGATCGCCGCCCGCGCCATCATCGTCCCGAAGGTGATGATCTGGGCGACGCGGTCGCGGCCGTACTTCTCGGCGGCGTAGTTGATGACGCGGTCGCGGCCGGCCACCGCGAAGTCGATGTCGATATCGGGCATCGACTTGCGGCCCGGGTTCAGCATCCGCTCGAAGAGGAGGTCGTACTTCATCGGGTCGACCTCGGTGATGTCGAGGCAGTAGGCGACGAGCGAGCCGGCGGTCGACCCTCGGCCGGGGCCGACGCTGATGCCGCTGCGCCGCGCGAACGCGATGAGGTCCCAGACGATGAGGAAGTAGTCGGCGAAGCCCATCTCGCGGATCGTCTTCAGCTCGAAGGCGAGCCGCTCGCGAAGCTCGGGTGTCGGCTGCGGGTAGCGGCGGGCCAGCCCCGCCTCCGCGAGCTCCGCGAGGTACTCGAACGCGTCGCGGTCTCCCGGCGTCGGGTACCTGGGCAAGAGGATCTGGCCGAGCTCGAGCGTCACCGTGCAGCGCTCGGCGATCTCGACCGTGCGCGCGAGGGCATCCGCGTGGCCGGGGAAGTCCGCCGCCATCTCGGCCTGCGACTTGAAGAAGAACTGGTCGGTGTCGAACTTCCAGTGGTCGGGATTCTTCAGCGAGTCCCCGGACTGGATGCAGAGCAGCGCCTCGTGCGCGAGCGCGTCCTCATGGCGGAGGTAATGGACGTCGCCCGTGGCCACGAGCGGCAGGCCGGACCCGGCTGCGAGCTTCGCGAGCTCGGGGTTGATCCGCTCCTGCTCTTCGAGGCCAGCGTTCTGGATCTCGACGTACGTCGAGTCGCGCCCGAAGATCTGCGCCAGCCGGTCGAGATCGGCCGCGGCGTCCTGCCCGCGGCCCTCCTCGAGCGCTTTGCAGACACGGCCGGATAGGCAGCCCGAGAGGGCGACGATGCCCTTCGCGTGGCGCTCGAGGAGCTCCCAGTCGACGCGCGGCTTGTAGTAGTAGCCCTCGAGGTAGCCGAGCGAGGAGAGCTTGATGAGGTTGCCGTAGCCCTCGTTCGTCTCGGCGAGCAGCGTCAAGTGCGCGTACCCCTTCGCCTGCCGGTGGCGATCGTCGGCGACGTACACCTCGCACCCGAGCAATGGCTTGACTCCCACCTTGCCGCACTCGCGGTAGAGCTCGACCGCGCCGGCGAGGGAACCGTGGTCCGTGAGCGCGACGGCGGGCATCTCCAGCTCGGCGGCGCGGGCGGCCAGCGCGGGGATGCGGCACGCGCCGTCGAGGATCGAGTACTCGGAGTGGACGTGGAGATGGACGAAGGGCGCTTCAGGCACGGCACCCGATCATAGAAACGGGAGCGGCTAGCCGGCGGTCTGGTAGACGCGCGCCCCGAGCCCCGGGAGGCGCACGGCGAATGAGTCGCCGTCCGGCTCGACCTGCCGCCCGGTCCTCACCTCTGTGAGCGCGCGCCCGTTCAGCTCGGGCACGGTGATCCTCGCGTCGGCGGCGTCGTAGCCCGCGTTCGCCGTCACGATCGTGAGCCTGCCGCCACTCTTCCTCGCCCCCGCCCTGACGAGCCCGTCCGCGGGCTCGGCTCGCGCAGCCACCTCCGGCGCCGTCAGCGCGGGCCCGAGCCGCCGCACCGTCTCCGTCACCTCGGCGATCGCCTCGCCCACGTCCCCCGTCCACGCTGCGGGTGGAAAGAAGCCGAGCCCCTTCGCGCCACCCGCGATCGCGAGCCACGACTCGGCCCGCACCGTCTGCGGCGTGACGGCGGTCGGCCCGTCGTGGGGACAGGTCATGCCCGCGGCCTCGATCCACTGGAACGTCGGCTTGCCCTTCGCGAGCTCGACGAGCTCCCGCTGCGAGTGGTAGACGTCGACGAGGCGCTCGGGACGGCACCAGTTCTGGAGCGGATAGAGGTCGAAGCCGACCATGTCCGCCTTCGCCACGAGCCCCGGATAGATACCGCGCCCGTACGAGAGCGGGGCGGCGCCCGAGTAGAAGTGGTTCGTCAGGGTCAGGAACCGCACGCCCGACGACGGCGGGATCGTCGCCATCGTCTTCGCGGTCAGGCCCTGGCCGTCGGGCTCGTCGGGGTAGAAGACGCCGACGACCGAGCCGGTGTCGGGTACCGGCTCGCCCTGCACCGCCGCCGAGAGCGCGCGGTCGCCGAGCGCGGGGAGCTGCGCCTCGAGGCCACCGCAGCGGTTCGCGGCGTAGAGGTTCGTGCCGACGGGCAGGCTCGTCTCGAAGCCGTCCGTGCACTCCCCCCACGAGAAGACGGGGAAAAACGGCTTGCCGTCCACGACGAGCCTCCCGTCCCGGACGGCGGCGCGATGCCGAGGCGCGCTCGGTGGAGGCGGCTGGGGTGCCGCGTGCGTCGTGGCGGGC
>JBKJWA010000268.1:0-6456 GCA_046716705.1 Gaiellaceae bacterium | reverse complement strand
TTGAGCCACCCGCACGCCGTTCAGTGCGATGAGCTTCTGTCCCTTCAGCTCGAACTCGACGGTCATCACCATGCCTTCCTCACGGGGCCCGGCAGCGCCGTAGTGGGTGACGTTGACGATTCTCGAGTTCGGAAAGACCGACGTGTAGAACCCCGCCGCCTCCTCTCCTTCCGTGTCGAACCACAGGCACGGTGCGATTCCCCGCATCAGCAACTCCTCTCCAGGGGGCCGGTTGCCGTCAGGCAGCCTCGCGAAGCCCCTCCACCTCGCGGTTGACGGCGAGCTGCTCGAGCGCGGTGTGCTCGAGCTCACGGACGCGATCGGGCGACAACCCAAGCTGCCGGCCGGTTTCCGCCAGCGACGCCGGCGCGTCGCGGCCGATCCCGAACCGGAACTCGATCACCTGCCGTAGAGGCTCGTGGAGCTTCGCGACAGCCAGCCGTACCGCCTCCTCCCGGAGGCTGACGGTCACTTCGCCCTCCGGGCCTTCTTCCGTCTCGCGGGCGACGACGTCGCCCAGCGTGTGTCCGCCGTCTCCGTCATCTCCGACGGGCTTGTCGAGGCTCGTCACGGCCCGAGCCGTGTCTCGCACCTGTGCGAGCTCCTCCTCGCTCACCCCGGCTGCCGCGACGATCTCGTCGTCGTTCGGCTCGCGGCCGAGCTTCGCGGCGAGCTCGCGCTCGACTCTGGCAAGCTTGCGCTCGAGGTCGAGCACGTGGATCGGCACCCGGATCGTGCGCGCCTTGTTGCCGACGCCGCGCTGTACCGCTTGGCGGATCCACCAGGTCGCGTACGTGGAGAACTTGAAGCCCTTGCGGTGGTCGAACTTCTCGACCGCGCGGATGAGGCCGATGATCCCCTCCTGGATCAGGTCGAGAAGCGACAGCCCGTGGCCCTGGTAGCGCTTCGCAATCGAGACCACGAGCCGGAGGTTCGAGTTGATCATGAGGTCCTTCGCCTCCTTGTCCCCGCGCTCGACGCGCGTCGCGAGCTCCGTCTCCTGCGCGGGCGTGAGCAGCGGGAACCGGCCGGCCTCGTTGAGAAAGAGCTGGAGCGCGTCGGTCGTGGACGACGCGAGCTCGCCGTTCACCCACGTCGCCGACCGGGCGTTCGTTCGGCTGGCGTCGTCTGAGACGTCGATCCCGTAGCGGTCGAGCTCGGCAAAGAAGCCCTCGAGCGCGCTCCCTTCGAGCTCGAGCCTCTCCGCGACCTCCTCGACCTCCGACAGCGCCAGCTGCCCTTGCTCGGTTCCGCGCTCCAGGAGCGCGGCGACGTCCGGTGAGTCGAGCTCCAGCATGGATAGAGGATTCCCGCTCCGCGGGCGCGATAATCTCTGGCTGGCTTCCGTGACGCCCCACTGGCCGATTCCCAGGCCGGGACGGTGGGTAACCAGGTGCCGTGTCAGTACACACGACCGTCACCGTGCTTCGCCGTGCGGCCAGGGATGCACTGGACGACGACGTGCCGATGGTCGCACAGGCGCTCGCGTACTCGCTGTTCCTCGCCATCCCGGCCGGGCTGCTCGTCGTGCTCGGCGTCTTCTCGCTCGCCGCCGACGCAAGCGCCATCGAGTCGTTGATCGATCGTGCGCGGGCGGTGATGCCCGGCGAGGCGGCGACACTCCTGCGGGACAGTCTCCGCCGCACCTCAGAGTCGACCGAAAGTGGCGTGGCGATGACGGTATTCGGTCTCGCACTCGCGGTCTGGACGACGACTTCCGCCGCAAGCACCCTCATGAACGGCCTGACCGTCACCTACGATCGCGAGGACGGCAGGAAGTTCATCCGTAAGCGGTTCATCGCGCTGGCGATCGTCATCGCTCTCGTACTGGCTGCTGCGCTCGTCATGGGATTGCTCGTGCTCGGCCCGCACCTCGAACGCTGGATCGGCGACGCAGCGGGCCTGCCTACGCTGACCGCGTGGCTCTGGTGGAGCGCCCAGTGGCCGATCCTCATCGCCGGCCTGTTGTTCGCGTTCGGCGTCGTCCTCTACCTCGGTCCGGACGTCGAGCAGCCGGAGTGGAAGTGGATCACGCCCGGCGCGGCGACGGCGGCCGTCATCTGGCTCGTCGCCTCAGCCGGCCTTGGCTTCTACAGCGCGCACTTCGGCTCGTACGAGAAAACGTGGGGAACGCTCTCGGCCGTCGTCGTGACGCTGCTGTGGCTGTGGCTCACGAGCGCCGCGCTGCTCTTCGGCGCCGAGGTCAACGCCGAAACCCGGCGGCTCGCCGCCGCGGAAGGCGGGGCGAGCCGCGCAAAGGGAGGGTCAGGCCGTTCTACCGCCGAGCAAGTTGAAGAGCGCCAGCGCCAGCGCGACGATGAGCAGCAGGAAGAGGAACTTCGAGAGCGCCACGCCGCCGCCGATGGCGAGGACGACGAGAATCAGCACGAGTAGCCAGAGCACGCTTCACCTCCTGTAGATGCCCCTTCGGTACCCGCTCCGGCCGCCGCCTAGTCTTCGAGGAGCCCCCTCCCCAAACGTCACGCGACCGCGCCGGAGGGCTGGCTACGGTGCTCCTCGAGCAGCAGCCGCGCAACCGCCTTGGCGCGCCGCGCGGCGTCCGTGTCGCCTTCGCCGGCGGCGACGATCGACCCCTTCATCAGCACGTGCCAGGCGTGCGCGAACGCCTCCGGGTCGCGGAGCTCCGCCTCTTCGGCGAGCGTGCGCACGATCGTCCTGATGTTCGCCAGGTGGTCGCGGCTCGCCGTCGCGAGCGGGTCGGCGTCGTCCATCTCGAGCAAGACGTTGATGAAGGCACAGCCCTCGAAGTCGGCGCGCCGGAACCAGCCGTCGAAGACGTCGAAGATCGCGAGCAGCCGGTCCTCCGGCGACGCCCCGCGCGTCCGGGCGCCGTTCTCGACCCACTCGCGGGTCCACCGCTGTTCGCGAAGCTCCAGGAAGGCGAGCACGAGGCTTTCCTTCGAGCGGAAGTGGCGGTAGAGGGTCGCCCGCGAGACGCCGGCGGTCTTGATGACGTCGTCCATGCTGACGGTGCGGACGCCTCTCTGAGAGAACAGGTCGTATGCCGCTTCGAGGATGCGGTCACGCGCGCTCGGGCTCGGAGGCACATCGGCGTAGAGAGTCGTCGTGGCGGGAGACTGGGCGGTGCGCGAGCCCGCGGCGGCGAGCACTGTCACCGCTGCGTGGCTGTCGCCTTCGAGCGTTACCTCGGAGACCGTGCCGGCATCGCGACCGCGGCCTATCCTCTCGCCAACCTCCGGCAGTCGCTCCCCGTACCGATACTCGACCTGGCCTGACGGGTAGCGGATCGCGATGCGGTAGTGCGCCATTGGGCGGAGATAGTAGACGAGAATGTTCAGTCCTATCGGCTCACATCGAACCCCACCTATCGTAGGATCGTGGCGTGAGCTTCGACGACTGGATCCTCGCGCTTCACGTGCTTTCGGCCGCCACCTATGGCGCGGCGATCATCCTCTTCTGGGTGCTCGTCGTGGCCGTGCGCACGACAGACACAGCCGAAGGCACTCTCCGCCTCGGGCCGATGGCCATGGTCGGCAACGTCGTCGTCGGCATCGGCGCCGCAGGCACGATCGTCTTCGGGATCTGGCTCGCACTCTCGGTCGGCAACTACGACCTCTGGGACGGCTGGATCATCGCGGCCCTCGTCCTCTCGGTGATCGCGGCGGTTCTCGGGCAACGCACCGACATGGAGTACATGCGCGGCATGAAGAAGGCACAGGAGCTCCGGGCGGAGGGGCAGTCCGGCCCGAACGCCGAGCTCCTGGCCGTCAACCGTACGCAGACGGGAGTACTGCTCCACGCGCTCGTCTCGGTCGTGTTCGCGCTCATCGTCGTCGACATGATCTGGAAGCCGGGTGCATGACCATCCTCGCTGTCGTGCGCCCCGACAGCTGGAACTTCCCGCTTTTCATCCATGTCGTCGGAGCGGTTGTGCTCGTCGGCGGGGTCCTCACGTGCGCCAGCTTCCTCGGCTTCGCACGGGGCGACTCGCGGCTCCTACGGCTCGGCTACTGGTCGCTCCTCGCCGTTGCCCTGCCCGGCTGGATCATCATGCGCATCGGCGCAGAGTGGATCTACTCGAAGGAAGGCTGGGACGATCTCCCAAAGGGCATCGACGAGCCGGACTGGCTCGGGATCGGCTACGTCGCGGCCGACCTCGGCGGGCTGATCCTGCTCGTGTCCCTCATCCTCGGCGGCATCGGCGTGCGCCGACTGGGCGAGGGCAAGGGCGCGGGACTGCTGAAGACGGTGCTGGTCCTCTCCATCGTGCTGCTGGCGATCTACGTGACCGCCGCCTGGGCGATGGCGGGCAAGCCGGGATAGACGCGGCCTCGGCGCCGTCGATCGCACAACTGCGGCGCGAGGCGGCGAGTTGCCGGCGCTGCCCTCTTGGGAGAACGCCACGCAGGCCGGCTCGCGAAACGGCCTCGACATCGAGCTCGACGCCGTGCAACCGAAGCTCGTCGTGTGCCTCGGCGCAACAGCCACGGGAGTACTGTTCGGCCGCGACGCTCGTGTGGGCGCGTTACGCGGACGGCAGCTGGAGCTGCCCGACGGGCGCCAGGCCCTCGTCACCGTCCACGCATCGGCCGCGCTTCGGGCGCGCGACGGCCGAAAGCAGATGCGCGCAGGATTGCTCGCCGACCTCGAGCACGCGCGGCGGCTGCTCGAGCGTCAGTGACCCGGTCACCAGCCCGGAAATGGCTCGATGCGGCCTTCGGCCTGGTTCCAGTAGTCGCGGTGGTCGACAACCTTGCCGTCGTCGTCGAACCGGAGCAGGGTGATGCCGGCGAGCGTCACTTCTGAACCTTCCTCGAGGAAGCTTCCCCACCATTCCACTGCCGCCCGATCGCCGGAGACGACTGGCTCGCCGAACCGGCACGTGATGTCGCTCTCCGCGGCGAACGTGCGCCGGAGGTAGTCGGTGGGCGCGTCCGGCTCGCGGAACGCCGGGGCGCGGTATGCAGCGTCGTCCGCGTAGAGCTCGGCGATCGCCTCGGCGTCCCTGCCCGGCCACGCCGACGACCAGACCGCCACCCAGGCGTTCGCCGCGCTTTCCGAGCCCACAAGCCGGAATCTAGTCGGTCTGGTTTTGCCGTCGCCAGGTCTGTCAAGGTGTGTCGGGATGAACCGCGGTGACATGCGAGGACGACCTCCTCGATACGCGATCGAGGGGTTGCTCGGCCGCGGAGGCATGGCTTCCGTCTATCTCGCGCACGACAGAAAGCTCAACCGGCGCGTCGCGCTGAAGGTGCCAGCAGACGCGCTCGCCGATGACGAAGCATTTCGCGCCCGTTTCCTGCGTGAGAGCCGGCTCGCTGCACGTCTCGTCCATCCGAACGTCGTCCGCATCCACGACGCCGGCGAGGACGACCGCGGTCTCTACATCGTCATGGAGTACGTCGAGGGAGAGACGCTCGCGCACGAGCTCGCGCGCCGGGGGCGCCTGCCTCTCGCCGAGGTGGCCGCGCTCGGCGTCGACGTGAGTGCTGCCCTCGACGCGGCGCATGCGGCGGGGCTCGTGCACCGCGACGTGAAGCCGCACAACATCATGCGCACGGAGGGCGGCGCGACGAAGCTCGCAGACTTCGGGGTTGCGCGATCCGAGGATTCGACAGTCGTCACCGTGCACGGAACCGTGCTTGGCTCGGCCGCGTATCTCGCCCCCGAGCAAGCGCGCGGAGAGCAGGTGACTGCGGCAGCAGACCTCTATTCACTCGGAGTCGTGCTGTACGAAGCACTCACGGGACGGCTTCCGCACGAAGGCGAGAGCGTGCCCGAGCTCCTGCTTCGGCGAGAGCGGGACGCGCCGACGCCCGTGCGCGATCTCGCGCCGCTCGTCCCACGCGAGCTCGACAAGGCGATCACGAGCTGTTTGGCGCGCTCGCCCGAAGAGCGCCCCGCATCTGCTGCCGCCCTGGTACGTCAGCTCGCCGGCTCGCTCGATGGAGCGCCCACGAAGGAGCTGCGCGTCGCCCCAGCGACCCGCGTGCTCACCCCGGCGACCGCCCGAACAGCGCTCACGCGAGTCATGCCGATGGGAACTCCTCGCCGCAGGGTGCTGGCAGTCGCGTCGGCGATGCTTCTCGGGCTGCTCGCCCTCACGCTCGGCGTGTGGGCGGGAGACAACGGAACGCTGGCCGCCCCGACGAGCCCGTCGACGTCGAGGACAACACAGGCGACCACCGTACCCGTCCGGCCTCCGCCGCCCGCCGTGCAGCCCGGCCCGGTCGTATCGGCTGCGTGCAAGGGCAACGTCAAAGGCAACGGGCGAGGCAAGGGAAACGGGAAGGGGAAGGCGAAGGGGCACGAGAAGCAGCACGGCCGGGGAGGCGCGTGTGAGGAAGCTTCGGATTGACTTGGCGCGCGCTATTCGACGAGGAACGTGATGCGGAGCGTGACGCGGAAGGCGGCGATCTTGCCATCCTCCACGTCGACCTTCTCCTCGGACACCCACGCCCCCTGGATGTTGCG
>JBKJWA010000267.1:0-12755 GCA_046716705.1 Gaiellaceae bacterium | reverse complement strand
CCTCCTGACAGAACAGATGGATCCGCCCGGAGCGGTCGACGAGGTCGAGGAAGACGAGCTTCCCCATGTCGCGCCGCGCCATCACGCGCCCCGCGACGCGCATCGTGCCGCCACGGGTCTCGCCGGGCTCCAGCGGGTCGGCGGCGGCGCGAACCGCCTCCACGTCGTCCCGGTCGGGTAAGCGCTTGGGCAGGCCGCTCATCGCGGCGAGCCTACTAGGCGATCGCGACGATCTTGTACTTCAACGCGCCTCGCGGGGCAGTTACCTCGACGGTCTCGCCCTTCTTGCGCCCCATGATCGCCTTGCCGACCGGAGACTCGTTCGAGAGCTTGCTCTCCGCGGGGTTCGCCTCCGCCGAGCCGACGATCGTGTACTCGAACGTCTTGTTCTGAGCCATGTCCTTGAGGCGGACGACCGAGCCGACCGAGACGACGCCCTTCGCGATGTCCTTCTTCTCGAGCACGTGCGCCGCGCGGAGGCGGTCCTCGAGCATGGCGATGCGATGCTCGAGCATCGCCTGCTCGTTCTTCGCGTCGTCGTACTCGGCGTTCTCGGAGATGTCGCCGAACTCGCGCGCTTGACGGATCCGATCCGCGACCTCGCGGCGCTTCTCGGTCGAGAGGAACTCGATCTCCTGCTTGAGCTTCGTGTATCCCTCTTTGGTGAGGATGACTTCGTTCACGATCACGGCTCCAGGGTAGAAAGACGTCGGAAATAAAGAAAAGTCGCGGCCTCAGCGAGCCGCGGGCAGGCATTGTAGCCATTGGACACCGCCTCGTGCAATCCCGACCCACACGTAAAAATTCGCGCTCTGTGCAGGTAAATCTTCGTGAACCGTGGCGCATAGGCGCCGTCGAGATCCCGACGCGGCTCGTGCTCGCGCCGATGGCGGGCGTGAGCGTACAGGCATATCGCCGGCAGGGCAGGCGCTACGGCGCCGGTCTCGTCTGCTCGGAGATGGTGAGTTGCTCGGGCATCCACTACGGCAACGAGCGCACGCTCGGCTACCTCCGCATTGCGGAAGACGAGCGGCCGCTCGCCGTCCAGATCTTCGGCGCGGAGCCCGCATACATGGCCGAGGCCGCGTCGACGGTCGTCGCCGCGGGCGCCGACATCGTCGATGTGAACTTCGGCTGCCCGGTGCGCAAGGTGACGAAGACCGGCGCCGGCGCGACACTGCTCGACCAGCCCGATCGCGCCTGCCGGATCGTCTCTGCCGTTGCGGAAGCGGTGTCCGTCCCCGTGACGGTGAAGATGCGCCGAGGCCTCGAGAACGGCTCGCGGACATGCCTCGACCTCGCGCCCCGGCTCGTCGATGCCGGCGCGCAAAGCCTTACGCTCCACCCGCGCTCTGCCCGGCAGATGTACACGGGCCAGGCAGACCACGACCTCACGGCCGAGCTCGTCGAGCTCGTCGACGTCCCCGTTGTCGCGTCGGGTGACGTCGTGTCGCACGCCGTCGCTGCAGAGATCCTCGAACGCACAGGCGCGGCAGCCGTCATGGTGGGTCGCGCCGCCCAGGGCAACCCGTGGACGCTGAGCGAGATCGTCGACGGAGCGGAGCCATCGCCGAGCCAAGCGGACGTAGCCGCGGAGCTCCTTCTCTTCGTCAGGGAGACGGTGAACGAGCTCGGCGAGCGGCGTGCGGCGAGCTTTCTCAAGAAGTTCTACGGCTGGTACCTGCGCCGCGGGCGGTTCCCGCGGCCGTTCGTACAGGAGCTCGTACGCCTCGACTCGACGGAGCAGGTGATCTGGCGGCTGCTCGTCGCCGAGCCCGCCGCGGCCGAGGCGCTCGCAAGGCTCGAGGCGGAGGCTCCTGGCGTCGAGGGGACACTCGTTCCACTGCCGATCTCCGCGTACGGCGGCGGGTGATGCGATGTGTGCGCTCCTCCGGCGCTACTACGCCGTGCTAGCGCTCTAGATTCACGCTGTTCCGGGTACACGCCCTCCTGTGTGGAGGGTCCTGGCCACGGTCGGCATTCTGGTCGTCGCCGCAGGCTCGACGTACGGCGTCGTCCGGAGCGAAGAAGCCGAAGAGCCGCCGAGGCTTCCGGGCGCGGAGATGCCCGGCCGCCTGCTCGTGGGCTTTCAGGACGAGCCCACGCTCCGCTGGGGTGACGACCGCATGGCCATGCTCGACCGGGCTCGCGAGGCCGGAGCCGCAGTCGTCCGCACCACGGTGATCTGGGCACAGGCGGCGCCCCGCCGTCCGAAGGATCCGACGTCCCCCTTCGATCCGGCCTATCGGCTAGAGGACGTCGACGAGCTGGCGCGCAACGCGCAGGCTCGCGGGATCGAGCTGCTGATCACGATCTGGGGCACTCCTCGCTGGGCGAACAGCGGCGGCGAGCCGAACAGATCGCCGCGCAATGCGGCCGACCTTGCGAGCTTCGCTCAGGCCCTGGCCGAACGGTACTCCGGCCGCCACCCCGGCTTTCCCGCCGTGCGCCTCTTCTCGGTCTGGAACGAGCCGAACCTCGAGCTGTTCCTCTCCCCCCAGTTCGACGCCCAGGGCCGCTCAACCTCGCCGGCCGCGTACGCCCGGCTGGCGAGGGCCGTCGTGGAAGGCGTGCGCCGTGGAAACGCCGACGCCCTCGTGGCCATCGGCGAGACGTCCGCGCGGGGACGGGACCGGCCGGCGAAGGGGGATGCGCAGGAGAGCCACTCCCCCGGCCAGTTCGCGCGCCTCGTCGCGCTCGCCGATCCCGACCTTCCGTTCGATGCCTGGGCGCACCACCCGTACCCGACGCGACCCGCGTTACCGCCGTCGCAGCCGGTGCGCTGGCCCGGCGTGGGGCTCACGAGCCTCGAGCGATTTGGGCGCGAGCTCGACCGGTGGTTCGACTGCGACCGTGTCCCTCTCTGGATCACCGAGTACGGCCACGAGACGCGACCGGCCGAGCCGCTCGGTGTGTCCGAGGCCGACCAGGCTCGCTTCGCGCAGGAAGCGATCGGGCTGGCAGCGGGTGATCCGCGCGTGCGAATGCTCGTGTGGTTCGTGCTCAGGGACAGCGGCGGGAATCCCTGGCAGAGCGGTCTCCTCAACCTCCATGGTCGCGTGAAACCCGCGTGGTACACGTTCTCGGGAGCCGCGCGAGCGGTCGACGGCCAGGATCCACTCGCCACGCCGGACGCCGGCAATGTGCTCGTTCCAGCACTCGAGCTCGCGTACCACAATCCGGCCGGCACACCGGTGACGATCGAGCTGAACGGGCGCACCTTCGAGCGGCCGCTGCGCGAGGACGGGTGGCTCGAAATCCCGATCCCGGAGACACGGCAGCGCAGGTGGGAGCTGACCGCGATCGATTCCGAGAACCGGTCCGTGTCGCGGACCGTCCGTCTTCAGTCCTGATTGCGTTCCCATACGAGGCGCAGCCCCTCGAGCGTGAGCAGCGGGTCGACGGTCTCGATGGTCTGGGAATGCGGGGCGATGAGCTCGGCGAGCCCGCCTGTGGCTACGACCCGCGCATCGACGCCCAGCTCCTTCCGAATGGCCGCGACGATCCCGTCCACTTGTCCCGCGAAGCCGTAGACCAGGCCGGACTGGAGCGCTGTCGCGGTCGAGCGACCGATCGGGGACGGCGGCGCCACGTAGTCCACCTTGACGAGCCGGGCAGCGCGCTCGAAGAGCGCCTCCATCGAGATCTCGATCCCCGGCGCGAGGACGCCCCCCACGTACTCGCCAGCCGATGACACGACGTCGAAGTTCGTCGACGTTCCGAAGTCGACGACGATGCACGGGGCACCGTAGCGCTCTTTGGCCGCGATCGCGTTGGCGATCCGGTCGGGGCCGACCTCGCGCGGGTCGTCGTGGTTGACGGGCAACCCCGTCTTGACGCCGGGGCCGAGCACGAGGAGCGGCGCCTTCGCCCACCGCTCGGCAAGCACCTCGTACTCGCGTATGAGGCTGGGCACAGTCGAGGAGAGGCAGATGCCGTCGATCGTCTCGAGGTCGATGAAGCGGCCAACGAGCGCGCCGAGCTCGTCCCCCGTACGCTGGGCCTCGGTCGCGACGCGCCAGTGCTCGGTGAGCCTACCGTCGTCGTAGAGTCCGAACACCGTCTGGGTATTGCCGACGTCGATCGCGAGCAGCACGGCGCGATTGTGGCGTATTCGCGAGGGAGGCGTTACGCTCCGGCCGACAGCGAGCGAAGGGAGCGCTCATGGCAGACGCCAAGGAGATCGTCAGGCGGCTCACCGAGGACGCGTGGAAGAACCCGTCGGTGATCGACGAGCTCGCCGCCGAGAATTACGTCGGGTATGACCCCACCGAGCCCGAGCCGGTCAGAGGGCCTGCGGGGCTAAGGGCGCAACTCCAGACGTACATCGACGCCTTCGAGGGCGCCCACGTCACGGTCGACGAGCAGTTCGCGGAGGGCGACCTGGTCGCCACCCGGTGGACGGGGCGAGGGACCCACACAGGTGAGATCCAGGGTGTCGCCCCGACCGGCAAGGAGGTCGCGGTCACCGGGATTACGATCTCTCGGGTCGAGGACGGCAAGGTTGTCGAGGAGCGCCAGGTGTGGGACGCGCTCGGCATGCTCGTGCAGATCGGAGCAGTGCCGGCGCCCACAGAAGCCTGACTCGGCTACCGGCCGTGCGAACGGGCGCGCCTCGTCGGGACCGCATGGCCGCCTCGCGCAATGGCTCGCAGCGCGCGACCGCGCCTGAACGGACAAGTCCAGTGCCTGGCACTGAGTTGTGCCAATTCTGTGCCAGTCGATCCACAGAAACAGCGGGAGGGGCACGGCTGCGCCGGCCGGGAGCACCTTCGTCTAGAGAGGGCGAGGAGAGCTACGCGTCGTCGTCGCGGGGCATTGCTTCGCCGATCCGCTCGGCGAGCGCTTCGGGCGTGAGCGTCGGCTCCTCCCCTTCGCGGCGTAGCTCTTCGACCGTGAGGTCGGTCGACGTGTAGACCTCCGCCCGGGGAATCATCCGCGTCGGGCGATTCTTGTCCCAGACCCACACGTCCTCCATCTTCACGTGGAAGAAGGGGTACGAAGGCTGCGGCGCGTAGTTGATGTCGAGCGTGTTGCAGAGGTACGTCGCGTCCTGCGTGAGCACGCAGTAGCGGAAGAGGGCGAAGACCGCCGAGTACTCCCTCTTGAGCCGGAGCTCGAGCTGCGCTTCGTAGTCGTCGAGCTCGTCGAGGTGGCCCATAGGCGCGTCAGTCTAGCGCCGCGAGGAGTGCTGCCACCGTGCCGCGTCCGGGTACGACGAGGTCCGGATCGAGCTCGGCGAGCGGCTCCAGCACGAAGCGCCGTTCGTGGAGGCGCGGGTGCGGCACGGCCAGCCCTGGCTCGTCGACCGTCTGCGAGCCGAAGAGCAGGAGGTCGAGATCGATCGCGCGAGGGCCGTAGCGCGGGCCGGTTCCGCGCGCGCGGCCGAGCCCTCGCTCGACCTCGAGCAGAAGGTCGAGCAAGTCGCGCGCTCCGAGCGCGGTGTCGACCACAGCAACGGCATTCAGGAACCGCGGCTGATCGGCGTAGCCCCACGGCTCCGTCTCCCTGATCCCGGACAGGCCCGTGGCGCCGATCCGCCTGGCCGCTTCTCGGATCGTCCACTCGCGGTCGCCGAGATTTGCCCCGAGCCCGATGTAGGCACGCGTCACGGCCGCTCGACGGTGACGGCCGAGTACGCTGCCGGCGGGTCGAGCTTGACGTGCGGCTTCCGGACACGGACGACGACGCGCTCGACGGGAAACGAGGCGATCAGCTCGTCCGCTAGCGAAGCGGCCAGCGTCTCCAGCAGCCGCACGCGCCGCCGGTCCGAGACCTCCCGCACGCGGGCGGCCACGTCGCGGTAGTCGATCGTCTGCTCGATGTCGTCGGCGTCCGGCTCCTGCCGGGGCCAGAGATAGACGTCGAACAGGAGCTTCTGCCCTTCACGCTGCTCGGCCTCCGTGGCGCCGTGATGGCCGAACACCTCGAGCCCGTGGAGCTCGATCGTCACGAGCGAAGCGCCTCGACAGTCTCGGACACGTCGTGCACACGCACAATCGTCGCACCTGAGGCAACGGCGGCGACAGCTGCCTCGACGCTCGCCGAGACCGGCCCCACCATCGCCTCGGGATCACCCGCCAGCCGGCCGAGAAACCGCTTCCGCGAAGCGCCCACGACCACCGGACGTCCGAGCGCTGCGAGCTCGCCGAGCCGGCGTAGCAGCTCGACGTTGTGCTCGACGGTCTTGCCGAAGCCGATTCCAGGGTCGAGGCAGATCCGCTCCTCGGCGATGCCTGCCGCCACGGCGAACCCGAGTCGCTCCTCGAGAAACGCCTTGACCTCCGCGACGACGTCCTCGTAGCGCGGGTCCTCCTGCATCGTCCGCGGCGAGCCGGGCATGTGCATGAGACACATGTACGCATCCGACTCGGCGACGACCTCCGCCAGCTCCGCATCGCCACGCAGCGCCGTGACGTCGTTCACGAGCTCCGCGCCGAGAGCGAGAGCACGCCTCGCGACCTCGGCCTTCGAGGTGTCGATCGACACCGGCAGCTCGCCCGCCACGCGCTCCAGGACAGGCACCACGCGCCTGAGCTCCTCGTCGAGAGACACGCCCTCCGAGCCCGGCCGGGTCGACTCGCCGCCGACGTCCACGATCGCCGCACCGTCCGAGACCATGCGCCGCGCCGCGTCGGCCGCAACGTCGGGGTCGAGATGCACGCCACCGTCCGAGAACGAGTCCGGGGTGACGTTGACGATGCCCATCACCGACGGGCGCGGGAACCGCTCCTCGATGGTGACTACGGCTGCGAAGGCTCGGGCGGGGGCGGCTGCATCGTCGCCCCGGGGATCGGGAACGGCTTCTGCCTCGGCTCCGGCTTCTTCTTCGGCTCTTCGGCGGGAAGCTCAGGCTCGGCAATGGGCTCCTCGACGAACACCTCCGCCTCGTCCTCCCCGGCCAGCAGCCGCTCGAACTGGTCCTTGTCGATCGTCTCGCGCTCGATGAGGATCGCAGACAGCTTGTGCAGCTCCTCCATGTGGTCGCGCAGCACGCTGCGCGCCGTCTCGTGCGACTCCTCGATCACGCGCCGAATCTCGTCGTCGATCTCCCGGGCCATCTCCTCGGAGTAGTCCGGCTCGGCCGACATCTCCCGGCCGAGGAACGGCATGTCGTGGTTGCGGCCGAGCGCCCGCGGGCCGAGCTTCTCCGACATGCCGTAGCGCATGATCATCTGCTTCGCCGTCGACGTCACCTTCTCGATGTCGTTGGCGGCGCCGGTCGTCACCTCGTTGAAGACGAGCTCTTCGGCTGCGCGCCCGCCGAGCGTCATCGCCATCTGCGACGTGAGCGAGCCCTTCGTCGTCAGATACCGATCCTCGCGCGGCAGCGAGATCGTGTAGCCGAGCGCCTGGCCGCGGCTGATGATCGAGATCTTGTGCACCTCGTCGGTCTCGTCGAGGTAGAAGCCGACGAGTGCGTGGCCCATCTCGTGGTACGCCGTGATCTTCCGCTCCTGCTCCGAGAGCAGGCGCGTCTTCTTCTCGGGCCCGGCGATAACGCGCATGACCCCCTCCTCGAGCTCCTCCTGCTCGACGAGCTTCTTACCCTTGCGCGCGGCGAGGAGTGCGGCCTCGTTTACGAGGTTCGCGAGGTCGGCGCCCGTGAAGCCCGGGGTCCCTGCGGCGAGCGTGTCGAGCTCGATCTCGCTTGCGAGAGGCTTGCCCTTCGTGTGCACCTCGAGGATCTTGCGGCGCCCGACGCGGTCGGGCCGGTCGACGACGATCTGCCTGTCGAAGCGGCCGGGGCGCAGGAGCGCCGGGTCGAGGATGTCGGGCCGGTTCGTCGCGGCGATGAGGATGATGTTGTCCTTCAGCTCGAACCCGTCCATCTCGACGAGGAGCTGGTTCAGCGTCTGCTCGCGCTCGTCGTGGCCGCCGCCCAGACCGGCGCCGCGATGGCGGCCAACGGCGTCGATCTCGTCCATGAAGATGATGCAGGGGTTCGCCTGCTTCGCCTGCTCGAACAGGTCGCGGACGCGGCTCGCGCCGACGCCGACGAACATCTCGACGAAGTCGGAGCCCGAGATCGAGAAGAACGGCACGCCCGCCTCGCCGGCCACGGCGCGCGCGAGCAGCGTCTTGCCGGTGCCGGGAGGCCCGTAGAGCAGCACGCCCTTGGGGATACGCGCGCCGAGCGCCTGGAACTTCTTCGGGTTCTCGAGGAACTCCTTGATCTCCTGGAGCTCCTCGACAGCCTCGTCACAACCGGCGACGTCCTTGAACGTCACCTTCGGCGAGTCGGGCGACATCCGCTTCGCGCGGCTCTTCCCGAAGCTCATCACCTTCGAGCCGCCGCCCTGCATCGAGTTCATGATGAACAGCCAGATGATGATGAGGAAGGCGAGCGGCAGGAGCATGCTGAGCAGCCCCCACCAGGCGGACGAGCCGGTGCCCTTCGAGTCGAACGCGACGTCGTTCTTCGACAGGAGGTTCTGGAACTGGATCTGCGACTGGGGCGTCGGGTAGTTGACCTTGATCTTCGGGTCGTCCTCGTTCGACGGGTTCGCGGTGATCTGCTGCTTCTTCGGGTTGAAGACGACGCTCTCGATCGAGTCCGGGTTCGTCTGGACGCGCTGGATGAGCTCCGAGTACGTGACCTTCTTCGCGCCCTTCTGGTCAGGGATGAGCGTCTGGCTCGCCAGATAGACGAGCAGCACGATGACGATCAGGGGAAAGAGAGCGCTGCGGAAGAAGCGATTCATACGAGGAGTCCTGGACGAATCAGGGTAGCACCACCCCTTTGTTCGCCCCGGCGGGTGGAACGGATGAGGCTAGGCCCCTTCGGGGATGAGGTCTTCGCTCAATACGCCGACGTACGGCAGGTTCCTGTAGCGCTCCGCGAAGTCGAGGCCGTAGCCGATCACGAACTTGTTCGGGATCTCGAAGCCGACCCAGCGCACGGGCACGTCGATCTCCCGCCGGGAAGGCTTCGTCATGAGGGCGCACACCTCGAGCGACGCGGGCTCGCGCGACTCGAGGTTCCGGATGAGGTACGACAGCGTCAGCCCGGAGTCGACGATGTCCTCGACGACGAGCACGTGACGACCCTCGATGTTGATGTCGAGGTCCTTGAGGATGCGGACGACGCCAGAGGAGTCGGTCGAGGCGCCGTAGCTCGTGATCGCCATGAAGTCGACCTCGCAGGGCACCGTCACATGGCGCATGAGGTCGGCCATGAAGAACACCGCCCCTTTGAGCACGCCGACGAGGAGGAGGTCGCGGCCGCGGTAATGGTCGGAGATCTCGTCCCCGAGCTCGGCGATGCGCCCGCGCAGCGCATCGGCGTCGATGAGCACGTCGCCGACGCCGCGCTCGAGGTCGGACGTGATCTCTATGTGCGCCTCGCGTGCACGTCTGGATTGTCCACGATCCCGGGGATCGAGACAACCTCGTCTCCGCGAACGACGAGCGGCCAATCCCCGCGCTCCCGGCGCGGCACCTTCGCGTCCGTGAACACGTCCTGCACCTTGCGGGTGCGTCCTGCAAGGCGGTCGCCGGGCAGCCAGGTCCGCACCTCGAGCCCCGGAGCGTCCGACTCGATCGTCCACGGGCCGAAGCGCACCGGCCCGCGCTCGAGCGTCACGCGGTCATACTCGCGGACGGCATGGATGCCGTGGCCGAGATCGGCCTCCTTCGTGCCGGCGGTCGACGCCAGCAGGTCGAGCAGTTGTCGCTCGAGGGTGCGCGGCAGTCGCCGCTCGGCCGGCTGCTCCGCGAGCGCAAGGAGATTCGCACGGGCGCGCGGGTCGAGTCGCTCGAGGAGCGGGAGGATCTCCGAGCGGACGAGGCCGCGCTTGGTGTCGACGTTCGTCGAGTCGCTCCTGTACGGCAGGCCTGCCTCGCGGCAGTACGCCTCAGTCTCCTCGCGCCAGACGGTGAGCAGCGCCCGCACGATGCCGTCCTCGCGCTTCGGCTTGATGCCACCGGGCCGGCCGCTCGAGACGAGGCGGTAGAGCACGGTCTCGACGTTGTCCGAGGCCGTGTGGCCTGTCGCCCGGAGCCGGTCCATCACGTACGAGTAGCGGATGTCGCGTAGCTCGCCCTCCGTCGTGGCCGCCGGTGCATCGACGACCTCCGCGCCGAGCACGTCGCGGCAGAAGCGGGCGTCGATATCCGACTCCTCACCCCTGAGGCCATGGTTGACGTGGAGCGCCGAGACGCGGTAGCCGAGCTCGCCGAGGACGTGCCACAAGCACGTCGAGTCCGCGCCCCCGGACACGAGGCATGTGACCTCTGCGCCGGGCTCGAGCAACCCGTGCCGGCGGATGTGGCGCTCGACGCTCGTCCTCACGTCCATGGCCTCATTGTGCCTTGATACGTTCGAGCGGCAGTGCTGGACGAGTGCACGGAGTTCGGGCAGAGGGCGGCCCGGCGGCTGCGCGAGGAGGTGCTCGCGTGGCTGACGACCGTCGACCGGCGCGGCACGCCGCAGCCAGTCCCGGTCTGGTTCCTCTGGGACGGCGCCGACAGCATCCTCCTCTACAGCCGTCCGGACACGCCGAAGCTCCGAAACATCGCGCACAACGCACGCGTCAGCCTCCACCTCGACGGCAACGGCCAGGGTGGCGACATCGTCGTCTGCCTGGGAGACGCTCGGGTCTCGGACGATCCGCCCGCCGACGAGGTCCCGGAGTACGTCGAGAAGTACACGCCGCTCGTCGAGCGCAACCGCTGGTCACCCGCTTCGTTCGCGGCCGACTACTCGGTGCCGCTCCGAATCGCGATCTCTCGCATCCGCGGGCACTGATCTAGAAGATGACGCTGCGGTAGGAGATCGTCCGGCGCATGCCGATCGCGTCGTAGACGCGAATCGCGGGGGCGTTCTCCGCACGCACGAAGAGGCAGACGCGCGGCACCTGGGCGAGCAGTCGCCGGCAGAGGTCCCGGAGGCCGCGCTGGGCGAAGCCCTGTCCGCGCGCCTGCGGATCGACCCACACCTGCTGGAGCTGGACGGCATGCGGCGTCCACGCCGACGCCTCCGCCTTGAAGAGGATCGTGCCGTTTTCCGCCCAGAGCCAGGAGCGTCCCTCCCCGATCTGCGCGCGCGTGCGCCAGCGAAAGCCGTCGGGGTCGTCGACGAGGGGGTCGATCCCGATCTCGTCCTCGTGCGCCGCGGCACACGCGGGAACGAGCAGGTCTAGATCGGCGGGCGCGGCCTCGCGGAGACCGGTGTCGCCGGCCTCCGGTGGAGCGTCGAGCACGTAGACGGGCTGCCCGGGACGGTCGACGCGCGGCGCGGGCAGCCTCTTCCTCACGCGCTCCCACAGCTCGCCCACGGCCCGCTCCTCGCCGATGATCATGCGGGCCCGCCGGGACCGCGCAACACGGGCGAACGCCGCACACCCGGTGCCGGATGGCACGACGTTCGCGCCCACGTGGCACAGCGCGTCGAGGCTCCCGCTGCCCCCGGTCGCCACGAAGCGGCCCAGCCCCCGTCGGGCGACGTCCTCGAGGTACACGCGCTCGACCGGTTTCTCGGCGCAGAAGTCGAGCACCTCCTCCAGGCGCGGCTCGAACACGCGAGTCCCGGCCAGCATCGGTGTGACAGTATGGCGCGCGTGCCGATCCACCTCCGAGCCGATCCGGGCGACTACGCGGAAGCCTGCCTCCTCCCCGGCGATCCGCTGCGCGCGAAGTACATCGCCGAGACATTCTTCGCCGAGCCGCGCCAGGTCAACGGCGAGCGCGGCATGCTCGGCTTCACCGGGACATTCGAGGACCGTCCGGTGTCCGTGCAGGCGAGTGGCATGGGCTGCCCCTCGGCGGCGATCGTGATCGAGGAGCTGGCGATGCTCGGCGTGAAGCGGATCGTGCGCGTGGGGACGTGCGGGGGCCTCCAGCCCGACATGAAGCTCGGCGACCTCATCGTCGCCATCAGCGCCGTCGCCGCCGACTCGACGGCTACCCATCTCGTCCCCGAGCCGCATACGCCGACGGCCGACTGGGGGCTCGTACACGGCGCCGTCCACGCCGCGAAGAAGCTCGGCAAGCCCGTCCGAGTCGGCCCGATCGTCTCCTCGGACCTCTTCTACAACCCGGACGACGGCCAGTACGCGCGCTGGTCGGCGCGCGGCATCCTCGCCGTCGAGATGGAGGCTGCAGTGCTGTTCACGCTCGGCGCGCTCAAGGGCGTACACGCGGGCTGCCTGCTCACGGTCTCGGACATCGTCGTCGAAGGGGAGTTCATCCGCATCTCCGACGACGAGATGCGCGCGGCTGTCGACCAGATGACCGAGCTGGCGCTCACCACGGTTACGAGCGATCACTAGCACCACGACTTTCCTCGTCAACCCGGCCTCGGCCGGCGGGTCGACCGGTTCGCACTGGCCCGAGATCGCGCGTCGCGCGGCCGAGGCGGGGATCGCAGGAGACGCGCTCCTCTCGGAGCAGCCCGGGCACCTCCGAGAGCTCGCCCGCCAGGCAGCTACGGCAGGTGCGGAGCTGCTCGTCGCGGTAGGCGGCGACGGCACCGTGAACGAGGTGGTGAACGGTCTCGTCGATGCGGACGGGCACGCCGAGCTCGCGGTCATCCCGCGCGGCACCGGAGTCGACTTCGTGAGGTCGTTCGCGATCCCGAGGAGGCTCGACGACGCGTTCAGCGTCGTTCTCGCGGGCCGGTCGCGTTCGATCGACCTTGGCCGGGCCACGTATCGCTCGTGGAGCGGCGAGACCGAGACGCTGTACTTCGCGAACGTCGCGAGCGCCGGGATGAGCGGCGCGATCGCGAAGCGGGTGAACGAGTCGAAGAGCCG
>JBKJWA010000266.1:0-5249 GCA_046716705.1 Gaiellaceae bacterium | reverse complement strand
GTACTGGTCGCTGGATTGATCACCCAGACACGCCCCGCGTCGTCCGCCACCCATACACCCGTCGTCCCGGCGGCTACGTCCGAGATGTACTCGCCCACGGGCACGCTCGCCTCGATCGAGCGGAGCGGCCCGCTCACCTTCACCACCCTCGGAACGTCTGAGGTGACCGGCATGGATCCCCAGACCCCGTCAGCCGTTACCGCTGCCGCGTAGAGGAACCCGTGTATCTCCACGAACTTACCGACGAAGCTGCCGTCCCTGCCGATCCGGTAGAAGCCGTCGAGGGTCCCGGCCCACACGGCGGAGCCTTTGGCGGCGACGGTCAAGGCGGGGTTCGCGCCGTATTCCTCGATCGGAGGAAAGGACACCTTGCCCCGGATCACGCCGTCCGCACCGATTCGCACGAGCACCGAGTCGTTGCCGCCCGCCACCCAGACGGATCCCGCGCCGACGGCGATGTCTGCGACGTCCGTGCCAAGCCCGATCGTCTTCGTCACCCGCCGCGACCTCGGGTCGATGCGTAGAACGGTGGAGTCGTCCTTGTTGGCGACCCAGACCGACCCGAGCCCGGTGGCGATCGCAATCGGACGGCCGCCGACAGGTATCTCGGCAACGACGGTGTTCTTCTTCGGATCGATGATGCCGACGGCGTTGGCATGCACCTCGGCAAGGCCTCCCGAACCTCCACTGCGCGTCTCGGCGAGGACGACCGCTGCGGCGGCTGCCAGGATGATCGTTGCTCCGAGGGCGACGAGAAGCGCAGCGCCGCGACGTCGTCCACTGATCGACACCGCAGCGGCGGCTGGCGGCCGGAGGGCGGGGTCCTGGTTGAGGATGCCCCGCTCGAGCTCTCTGAGCTCGGGGCCTGGCTCCAGACCGAGCTCGTCCGCGAGCAAGCGTCGTCCGTCCTGGTAGACGTCGAGCGCCTCGGCCTGGCGACCTGAGCGATAGAGGGCAAGCACGAGCTGGCCCCGAAGCCGCTCGCGCAGCCGGTGGTCGCGAACGAGCGCCTCGAGCTCGGGGGCGAGTTCGACGTGACGGCCGACGGCGAGGCCGGCCTCGAATCGCTCCTCCAGCGCCGAGATGCGAAGCCCATCGAGCCGAGCGATCTCCGTCTGCGCGAACCCGTCGTAGACGAAGTCGCCGAGCGCCGGCCCGCGCCACAGGCCGAGCCCCGATACAAGCGTCTCCTCGGCCCCGGCCGCGTCTCCACCGATGCGCAGCCTGCGCCCTTCGGCCGCGAGCTGCTCGAACCGATCTGAGTCCAGCTCTCCCGGCATCCGCGAGAGCCGGTAGCCGCGGCCCCCCGTCTGGACTCGCTCGTCGCCGAGCGCCTTGCGGAGGCGCGAGACGTAGATGCGAACGCTGTTGAGGGCGCTTGCGGGCGGCGAGTCGCCCCAGATCGCATCGATCAGCCGGTCCGTCGAGACCGGCTTGCCGTCCGCCAACAGCAGGATGGCGAGCAGCATCCGCTGCTTTCCGGCCCCTAGGTCCAGCGGCCGGCCGTCCCGTTCGACCTCGAGAGGGCCGAGGATTCGAAATTCCATCGGCCTAAGTATCCGTCGGCGTCAACCGCTTCTCAACTCGGATTCAACGGTCCGTCAACTCGATGAGGCGATTCTCCGGTCGCGACAGCTATTACGGAGAGGAGGAACGATGAATCGACCCACAGTCGTCCTTGTAACAGCGGTTGCTTTCGCCGCTGCCGCCGCACCCACCTTCTCGATGGGGAAGGCGACGAACATACGGGCAATCGACGCACGAGGATTCGGGGGCGTCGGCACGTTTACCTACCGGGACCGGAACGACGTGGTTCTGGACCTGGGCGCTGCCGGGGCGGCGGGAGAGAGCTTCGGCCCGCTCCGCTACCGCGACGGCCAGCGCTTTCAGCGTATCCGGAGCGCCGCGATCTTCGAGGGCAAGAAGGGGACATTCAAGATCGCGACGGTCACCGAGAACGTTGCCTCGGCTGGAGGCTGGTCGGTCTCGACCGGCACGTGGTCGTTCGCGGGCGGAACGGGAGCCTACGCCGGCATCCGCGGACACGGTCGTGTTGCCGGTATCGAGCGTGACTCGAGGGCATTCGAGCGCTTCGAGGGTCTCGTCACGGGAGGCCCGCGATGAGAGGGCGTACGACAGGCGGTTGCGGGATTGGGTACTCGCACCGGCCCTAGACCTCCGCGAAGGCGAGGAGCTCGCGGCGGAGATCCTTGATCTCGTCGCGGAGCTTGGCGGCGTACTGAAGCGAAGCTCCTCGGCGGCGAGGAACATCTCCTCCTCGAGCTCGATGACGAGCTTCTCCAGCTCGTCGCGGCGGAGCTCGTCGAGCTTGCGGCCGCCGCGACGCCGTCGCCCGGGCACCGCCGGCGTTCACGAGGTAGCGGACGCCTCGCCGGCAGCGACGAATGCAAGGCAGACGACAGCGGCGATCGCGAGCGAGACGGACGTGATGGCCGTTCTCATGCTCGCGACTGTAGTCGTGGTCGGGTAACAGGGCGGCAATGCAATGACGAAGGCGCTCAGAGGGCTTCGTCCACGACAGCCTGGTTGTTCGGACTCCCCCTGTAATGCATGGATATCGAGTCGCTCGGAGGTGACCCGCCAACAGAGGTGAGGGTTCGTACGTGACCGTTTTCCTGTTTGCGTTCTCCCTGTAAATCGGGGATATGGAAACGACGGGACTCGAACCCGCGACCTCCGGCGTGGACGGAAAGAGGCAGATGCGTGACCAAGCCATCACTCGGGCGTCTGCGCTCATGGGGTGAACGTGCCTGCGACTACGAGGCCGCGGTCACGTCGTGCCTTGGCTTGGCGCATGATGACGCCCGTGCGGCCGATCTTCCCTCCGGAACCGTCACCTTCCTCTTCACCGACATCGAGGGATCGACGCAGCTCCTCCATCGGCTGGGTGGCCGCTACGACGAGGTGCTTGCCGAGCACGAGCGAGTCCTCCGCTCGGCAATCGATGTCCATGGCGGTCGCGTGGTTGATACGCAGGGCGACTCGTTCTTCGCTGCCTTCCGCCGAGCGAAAGACGCAGTGGCGGCGGCGGTCGACGCCCAGCGCGACCTCGCCGCGCACGAGTGGCCGGAGGGGGCGCAGCTCAAGGTGCGGATGGGCCTGCACACGGGCGAGCCGCGGGTGGGCGCCGAGCGCTACGTCGGCATCGGCGTGCACAAGGCCGCCCGCATCGGTGCCGCCGGCCACGGCGGTCAGGTCTTGCTGTCGCGCACGACGCGGGAACTCGTCGAGGACGAGCTGCCGGCGGGCGTCACGATTCGCGATCGCGGCGAGCGCCGGCTCAAGGACCTCCCCGTCCCCGAGCGACTCTCCCAGCTCGTAGTTCAGGGGCTACCCGGGGAGTTCGCGCCGCTGAACACCCTCGACGTCGAGCTCAAGCGCAGGCGTCGCCGCATGTACGCCGGGGCGGCGCTCATCGGCGCGCTGATTGCCGCTGTCGCCATCCCCATCTTCGCCCTCGGCCAGGGCTCGGACAGCGGTGGAGCGCCCGTGGCCGCGAACTCGGTGGCCGTCATCGACCCGGAGTCGAACAAGGTGGTCGACGCCGTGCCGGTCGGCGTCCGTCCGGCGTCGGTCGCCGTGGGGGAGGGCTCGGTGTGGGTGGCGAACACGGAGGACGAGACGGTCTCCCGCATCGACGCGCAGACGCACGAGCTTGTCCGGACGATTCCCGTTGGCGAGTACCCGGCCGATGTCGCGGTCGCCGCCGGCTCGGTCTGGGTCGCTCTCGGCGTCCCGCAGCAGCTGAAGCGCATTGCACTGGAGCGGAACGAGGTCGAGGCGGCGTTCCCGGCGCTCGCCGACGTCGCGGGGCGGACTCGCTCCGATGCGCCGACCCCCCAGGCGTCGACATCTGCGCACGTACCTTCGCCCGCCTCGCCGCCGGGGGCGCAGCGCTCTGGTACGCGTGCAACAACCCCAAGCTTTTCGGGAGCACCGATGTCTCCAGAATCGACCCCCGGACGGAGAGCGCGGTACGGGTAGAGGAGGCGCTCGTGAGCTCGTCGCCGGTTGGAATCGCCTTCTCCGACGTCGCGTTCGGTCTCGGGTCGGCCTGGATGGCCAACCGGATCGGAAACGCGGTTACCCAGATCGAGCCCGGGACTCTGCGAAGTGTGCGCGAGGTGCCCGTGGGAAGGTCGCCGGAAGCGTTGGCAACCGGCTTCGGTTCCGTCTGGGTGGCGAACTCAGAGGACGACACCGTTTCACGTATCCACACCAGGGGCTTCGAGCTACCCGCTGAGGTCACCACGATTCCGGTGGGTGACGGTCCCGTGGACATCGCCACCGACGAGGACGCGGTGTGGGTCGTCAACCGGGGCGACCATACGCTCTCGAGGATCGATCCGACGACGAACAATGTCGTCGCGACGGTGAGTCTGGAGAACGAGCCGGTCCGAGTGGCCACCGGCGACGGCCGCGTCTGGGTGACGGTGCAGGAGGCGACGCGGTGACGGTTCTGCTCTGACTACTTGAGACAGACCGCCGTCAGGTCGAGCACGGGGTTGAGAACGATGCAGCCGACGCGGGCGGAGACGAAGGTGACCGCATTACCGACCGCGACGGGGATCATGGGCGTGACATCCCTCGATAGCTGCACGTCGAGCTCGGAACTGAGGCCTATGCGGAGCGCTCGCCGAGCACCGGCAGGTGATCAGAGAAGCGTGCGTCTGCCACGACAGTCGTACGTGAACGAACCCAAGACCTCCCGACCTTCACGAAGGGTATGTACTCGGCTGACCGCGCACGGCTAGTCCCGCAGGCCTGATTGCCGCCGACTCGCTACATCGACCACGCGTTCGCCTGAGAAGTGCCGGGATCAGATGCGGCCGCGTACCAGGCCCTGCTCGAAGATCTCGACGGGGCGAGAGTGGGGAGCCGTTCGATCTCTCCAGATGTACGCTCGCTAACGCACTGTCAGGGGCGCGAAGCGTCAGTAGATCGCGCGGCCCGTGACAGCGCGCGGCGATGAGTCGCGGAATCACGCAGAAGCGTGACCGAGGCTGAGAACCGCGCGACCGTAGCGCCGGGCGGCGGCAGGGCTGGGCGGATGACCCGCTGCGGAAGAAGTGAGGGGTGCTGAGGAAGGGCTACCAGGGAATGAAGTCGCCGTTCTATCCATCGCGGCGCCGGACGTCTGAACCCCTGGTCCATTCATCAACCAACGGCCGCAAGCGCCGTTTCTGCCTATTGATTTCGTCGTTTATCTATTGATTTGGAGCAATTTT
>JBKJWA010000265.1:0-14038 GCA_046716705.1 Gaiellaceae bacterium | reverse complement strand
TCGTCCAGCTCACTGGGAAGCGGCGCGGTGGTCGCCTCCCGCGCCGGCTCCGACGTGACGTGCGCGACCTCCTCGCCTGCCAGCAGCTCGTCGGAGACTGCAGTGAGGGTCACCCTTCGGCGACGATCGCGAACCCGGCCGAGCTCGCGACATCGTTGACGGGATTGGAGGCGACCGTCGTCTCCGGCGAGTCGGCGCCACGGGCAGAGAGGACGATCGTGCTCTGGAACCCGCCGGTGACGGACGAGGAGCTCAACCTTCGCGCGAGCGCGCTCGGCGAGGGGTCGCGGCTGCTCGCGGAGCTCGTCGAGCGCGGGCTGCGGACGCTGTGCTTCGCGAAAAGCCGCAAGTCCGCCGAGCTCATCCATCGCTTCGCCCTCGAACGGCTGGGAAGCGAGTACGCGGACCGGCTCTCGCCGTATCGCGCCGGGTACACGCCTGCGCAGCGACGCGACATCGAGCGGCGGCTCGCAGCCGGCGAGCTGCTCGGCGTGTCCGCGACCGACGCGCTCGAGCTCGGCATCGACATCGGCCTGCTCGACTGCGTGATCTCGGTGGGCTTTCCGGGAACGGTGGCCAGCCTGCGGCAGCAGTGGGGACGCGCGGGGAGGCAAGGACACGGGCTGGCGGTGCTCGTCGCGTCGGACGACGCCCTCGACCAGTACTTCATGCGCGAGCCGGAGGCGCTGCTTGGCCGGCGTGTGGAAGCTGCGATCCTCGATCACGCGAATCCGCGCGTGCTCGACGGCCACGTGCTGGCGGCCGCGTACGAGGGGCCAATCGACGACGCGGATCGCGCGACGCTCGGTGACGAGGCGCTCGAGCGGGCCGCGCAGCTGCCCGAGCTACGGCGAACGGCGGCAGGCTTTACGTGGACCGGCCGCGACTACCCGGCCGCACGGATTTCGCTCCGCTCGGCGGGCGTCGACTCGGTGCTCGTGGTCGAGGCCGAGTCGGGCTCCGTGCTCGGCATCGTCGAGCGCGAGCGCGCGTACTCGACGGTGTACGACGGCGCCGTCTATCTCCACCTCGGCGAGGCGTACCTCGTGGCTGAGCTCGACCTCGCGGCCGGCGCGGCCCTCGTCCAGCCGTTCTCGGGCGACTGGTACACGCAGGCGAAGAAGGACACGACCACTGCGATCGAGGAAGCTCTGCTCGTTCGCGAGCACGCGGGCGTCGAGCTGTCGTTCGGCCGCGTCTCCGTCACCGAGCACGTCGTCGCGTACCAGCGGAGGTCGACCCGGGACGGCGGCGTGCTGGAGACGATCGCGCTCGACCTGCCTCCGGCGACGTTCGAGACGGAGGCGGTGTGGTTCGTGCCGTCGCCGTCAGTGCTGGACGGCCTGGAGGCCATGCCGAAGCTTCTTGGCTCGCTCCACGCCGCCGAGCACGCGATGATCGCGCTCCTGCCGCTGTTCGCGATGTGCGACCGCTGGGACATCGGCGGCCTGTCGACGAACCGCCACTTCCAGACGGGCGCGCCGACGGTGTTCGTCTACGACGGACACCCGGGCGGAGTCGGTATTGCGGAGCGCGGCTACGCGGTCTTCGGCGAGTGGGTGGCAGACACGGCTCGCCTGCTCGCCGGGTGCCCCTGCGACAACGGGTGCCCGTCGTGCGTGCAGTCGCCGAAGTGCGGGAACCTCAACGAGATGCTGGACAAGGCCGGCGCGTTCCAGCTCCTCCGCCGGATGCTCGCCGCACGATGATTGCTCGTCCGGCTTGCCAAGCGGCTCGGCGGCTGGCGATCGGGAGCTCGGTTTGGAACCTCACGCTCACGCGCCGGCGAGTGTCCGGGCCTCGGCGATGCGTCCCGCCAGCGATTCGCCGTCGAGGCCGTGGAAGCGCAAAGCCTCGGGCGGCGTGCCGAACGCCGGCCAGCCCTCGACGCCGCAGACCGTCACCCGGCGGCCGGGCAGCTCCCGCCGGAGCGCGTCGCCGAGCGCGCCGACGGGCGCGTGGTCCTCGACGACGACGATCGGGCGCTCGGAGGCGGTGACCTCGCCGAGCCAGTCCCGGTCGAAGCGGTTGAGCCAGGGCATGGCGATCACGGTGACATCGACACCGTGCTCGGCGAGCAGCTCGGCCGCGGTCAAGAGCTCGTGGAGCATCACCGGCCCATACGCGATTGCGAGCACGTCCGTCCCCTCGCGCAGCACCGTCCCGCGTCCGGGAGCGACCTCGTAGCCGGCTGGCAGCTCGATGTGGCGCGGTGAAGGCCCGATCGCGAGCCGGATGGCGACGTTGCCCTCCGCCTGCTCGACCGCCCAGTCCACCATCGCCCTCGTCTCGTCGGCGTTCGCCGGCTGCACGATCGTCATGTTGGGGAGCGCGGCGAGCAGGGACACGTCGCGCAGGCTCTGGTGGGACATGCCGGGGCCCGCGGGGATGAGCCCCGCGTAGTGCATCCCGTACACAACCTTCGAGCCCTCGCTCGCGTTGTTGTAGATCTGCTCGTTCGCGCGCGAGGCGAGGAAGCTCGCGAACGAGTTGACGACGGGCACGAGGCCGTGACGGGCCAGCCCTCCGGCCACGGAGACCATGTCCTGCTCCGCGATCCCGCACTCGAGGAAGCGCTCCGGATACGCCTCCTCGAAGCCACGGACGCGACAGTCGGAGGCGAGGTCCGCGTCGAGCACTACGAGCGCAGGATTTCGCGATGCGAGGTCGACGAGCGCCGCGCCGTACGCCTCGACGACGTACTCCCGCGCGCGCGTCGTGCGCGTCCCCGCTCCGCTCTCCGGCTCCGCCTCGAGCGCGGGGGCCGGCAGCTCTTCCTCCAGCGGCGGGACGGGCTCGAGCTCCACCGGCTGCAGCCGGGCAAGCAGCTCGTCGCGCGCCCGCTCGAAGCTCTCGTCGTCCGGCGCGCCGGCGTGCCAGCGGTACGTGCCGCCTCCTTCGCGAAGCGCCGCAGGGTGCTCCATGAAGGAGACGCCACGGCCCTTGATCGTCCGCGCGACGAGCACCTGGGGGCGGTCGCCGACGGCGGCCAGCTCGGTGAACGCCCGCCGCAGCTCCCCGTAGTCGTGGCCGTCGCACGACGTCACGTGCCAGCCGAACGCCGCGAGCTTCGTCTCGAGGTCGCCGAGAGCGAGGATCTCCTCCGTCGGCTTGTCGGACTGCAGCTCGTTGCGGTCGACGACGACGGTCAAACCGGACAGGCGGTCGTGGGCCGCGCCCTGAAGCGCCTCGAAGTTCTGGCCCTCCTGGAGCTCGCCGTCTCCCACCATGACGACGACGCGGCCACCCGAGCCGAGCTGCCGCTTCGCCCACGCGATGCCGCGGCCCTTCGAGATGCCCATGCCGAGCGACCCCGAGTTCGCCTCGATCCCGGGCACACGGACGTTCGGGTGGCCGTCGAGCCCGTCCAGCCGCCGCAGCCGGAGGAGCTTCTCGCTGGGCAGGACACCGAGCGAATGGAGCACTGCGTACAGCCCTGGCACGTCGTGGCCCTTCGAGGAGAAATACACGTCGCGGCCCGGGTCGTCGAAGCCGACATGCACCGTGTTCAGGTGCTCGTAGAGGAGGAAGACGACGATGTCCATGGCGCTGAAGCTCGAGCCGAGATGGCCCGAGCCGGCGCGCTTGACGGCTGTGAGCGCGTTCAGCCGGCAGAGGTCGGCGATGCGCGCGAGTCCGTCGTCCGTCAGGCCGCCGTCGCGTGTCTTCGCGAACTCGGCGGGCGGGACGAGCGTTAGCTCGGCCACGGGTGGGCGCGGAGGACGTCCTCGTTCACGTCAGCGCCCCAGCCAGGGCCGCTCGGGACCGTCATCACGCCGCGGGACATGTCGGGCACCGCGGTGGTCAACTCGTCCTTCCACGGCACGTCGTCGACATCCACTTCGAGGATGCGCATGTTGGGAACCGCCGCGCACCACTGCGCGGAGATGAACGTCGCGAGGTGGCTGTAGTAGTTGTGGGGAGCGCAGTTGACCTCGAACGTCTCGGCGAGGTCGGCGATCTTCTTCGACTGCGCGAACCCGTTCCAGATCACGTCCACGGAGGCGACGTCTAACGCACCCGCTTCGAGGAACGGGCGGAACGCGCGCGCGCCGTAAAGGTTCTCGCCGGAGCAGATGGGGATGCCGGTCGAGGCACGGAGGAACGCCAGCGCGGCCGGGTCGAAGCAATCGATCTCGAGCCACGCGAGGTCGTGCTCCTCCAGCGCTCTCGCCGTGCGGCGCGCACCCTCGGTCGTGAGGTTGAAGTTCAGGTCGACGATCGGCTCCGCCTTGCCGCCCGTCCCGGCGGCGAACGCCTCCAGCAGCTGGACGAGTGCGTCTTCCACCTGGCGCGACGAGTTTCGCTCCAAGCCCTCCCCGTGAAAGCCGGGGTGCAGCACCCGCGGCTCGTCCCCGGGGACGACGACGTTCGTCTTGAAGGCGGGGAAGCCCTTGTCGACGACCTCGCGACCGAGCGCGGTCACGTCGTCGTAGGACGCGAGCTTCGGCGTTCCCGTCACCTCCCAGGCACGCGCGCGGGTCGTCCCGCAATGCGACCAGTAGACCGGCACCTCCGTGCGCAGTGGCCCGCCGAAGAGCTCGTAGACGGGCAGGCCGAGCGCCTTCCCCTTGAGGTCCAGCAGCGCGTTCTCGATCGCCGCGATCGCCTTTGCGACGACCCCGCCCGGGCTCTGCCGAGTGGCGCGATAGAGATCCCAGTACACGGCCTCGCCGGCTCGTGGATCACGGCCGACCACGAGCGGCGCGAGATCCTCGACGATCCCGGCGAGACCTCGCGGCGAGCCGTGCGAGTCGGTGACTTCGGCCCAGCCGACGAGACCGTCGTCGGCCGTCGCCTTCAGGAAGATCCACGGGCGCCACCCGGCGTCGCAGTAGAGCGTCTCGAGGCTTGCGACGTTCACGCGGCGCAGCATACGGCTACCACGGCAGCCGCCTCCCGAGCAACGATTCGAGCGCCGGCCGCTCTGCGGCCGACGACATCGCGAGCTCGATCTCGACGGCCTCCCGGAACGACCGGCGCTCGTAGCCGGAACGAACGGTCGCCCAGTACTCCGAGTACGCGCGGTCGACCGAGTTCCTGAGGATGATGAGGATCCAGCCGTCCGGCGCGGCCTCGCGGATCCGCCCCGGCGCTAGCTCGTCGTAGAAGTACCGCGCGCTCGCGGCGTCCGTGCCGGTCGGGGATGAAGAAGCTCGGCTCCTTCCCCGGGGACATGAAAACGTCGGGATGCGCGTCGAGGTGCTGCCACAGTGACGTCGTGCCGCCCTTCTCCACGCCGGCGACGAAGAGGTTCGGCCAGCGGTCGCTCACGGCTCGTACGGCGCGCGGTCGATCTCGGTGAGCGTAGCCGCACCCGCTGCGACGAGCGCCTCGGCGCGCGCCCAGTCGGCCTCGTCGTCGACGTTGAAGCCTTCGAGCCCTTCCGTGAGGAACGGTGCCAGCACGCGACCCTCGCGCGTGCCGGTGTCCGTGACGACCCGCGTCCACGCTATCTCGAGCGCGCTGTTCTGGTGGTAGACGCTTGGCAGGGCCTGGTACTGGCCCGCGTGCCAGGCGACGTCGAGCTGGGACTGGTCGAGCAGCGGCTGCATCGTGCGGCCGTCGTCGGCGAGCTGCCACATCTTCCCCGGGTGCTGCTTCACGAGCTCGACGGCGCGGATGGAGTCGGCCTCCGGTGTCGCGAGTAGCTGCTCGAGGCCTCGCCGGACGACGTCCGGGCCGCGAAAGGGGTTCGTCGCGCGGACGATGGCGAAGAGGTCGTACTGCTCGGGCAGCCGCTCGAGCGTGTACTCGATCCACTCGATGTCGGGCGAGGTCGAGGTTGCGAACTCCGCAGGACGAAGGAACGGAACCTCGGCGCCGTACCAGCGGGCGACGTCGGCGATCTCCTCGGAGTCCGTGGAGACGACAACGCGCTCGCACACCCGTGACTGTTGCGCGGTCGCGATCGCATACGCCAGCAGCGGGTGGCCGGCTAGCGGGCGGATGTTCTTCTCGGTGACTCGCTCGGAGCCCGAGCGTGCGCCGATGAGAGCGATCACGCTGGGCACGCGGCCTCCTCCAGCAGCTCCTCGAAGGTCGGCGTGGGCACGCCCAGCCTGCGGCCGGCGCGGACGACGCCCCCAGCGATCGCGTCCAGCTCGGAAGGGCGGCCGGCCGCGACGTCGCGAGCGGTGGAGGTGGTGAGCTCGGGAGGCAAAGACTCGATGATGCTCCATTGCTCGCCGAGCGTCGTGCGGGCGCCGTCGGCGACGGCGACCGCGCACGCTTCCTCGACGGCTGCGCGGAACCTCGGGTCCGACCGCACCTCGCCCGTGGGCTTGCCGGTCACCGAGGTCAGGAGGGCGAGCGGCGCCTGCCTCGCGAGCTTCTCCCAGAGCACGTCCACCTCCCGGCCCCCGAGCCGCGTCTCCACGCCGGCACGCACGAGCGGAGCCGGCAGGGCGTCCCCCGCGACGGTGACGAGCGCGGGCTTGTGCTGCACGATCCGCGTCAACCCCTCCCGGTACGCCTCGAGGCGCCCGATGGTGGCAGCCGTGACCGACGGGAAGCGCTCGCGGAGCACAGCCATGTGCTCCAGCCCGTTCAACAGCGGCAGCACGAGCTCCGGCTTGGCGGGCACGCAACCCAGTGCCTGCGCGAGCCCAGGCGACTTGACGGCGACGAGCAGGAGCTCGACCGGCTCCTCGAGCATCTCCACGGCTTCGGGCCTCGCTGTCAGCTCCTCACCGTCGGCAAGGAGGGTCAAGCCTTCCGCGCGGATCGCCGCCGCGGGCTCGGGCCGGGCGATGCAGATGACGCGCTCGCCGGCGTGCGCGAGCCGGACGGCCAGCGAGCCTCCCACCGCACCCGGCCCCAGAATCGCAACTGCTTCAGAGGTGTCAGACATCGTTCTTGTCAAGGGACGGGTGTGAGAAGTCTGTGCCTATCGCTCCACAAGAGAGCTCGCCTCGATTTCTGGAGCCGGGCCGCGCGGGTGTCCAGACGGGACATGTGCGCCCCCAAAAGTGTTCCGACAATGAAACGCTCGGTGTCTGACACCGTCCGTGCGTCACGCCTGAGCGGGGTCGCTGATGAGGTTCACGTACTTCCACTCCGAGTAGACGTCGAGCGCCTCGACGCCCGCCTCGCGCCACCCGGTGCCCGACTGCTTCACGCCGCCGAAGCCCATGTGCGGCTCCGACCCGTGCGTGCCTCCGTTCACGACGACGACCCCCGCCTCGGCCTCGTCGGCGAACGCGAGCGCGCGGTGGAGGCTCGCGGTGTGCACGGCTGCGGTGAGGCCGTACGGAGAGTCGTTCACGACCGCGAGTGCCTCGGACAGGTCGCGCACGCGATAAAGGATCGTCACGGGACCGAACAGCTCCGTGCACGAGATCTCGGCGTCACGGGAAACGCCTTCGAGCACGGTCGGTGGGAGCCACCAGCCTTCGCGGGGCAGGCGCTCGCCTCCGCAGAGAACGGTCGCACTCGCGCGCGCAAGGGCGTCGAGGATGCGCTCGAGGCTCGCCTCGCTGATCACGGGTCCCGTGTCCGTGAAGCCCTGAGCGGCATCCACGAAACGACCTCGGAACTCGTCGTACACCGCGTCGAAGACGACGATGCGACTGGCGGCCGCGCAGCGCTGGCCGGCGTTCGAGAAGGACGCTTGTACCGCCCAGTGCACGGCGTTGTCGAGATCGGCGTCGTCGCAGACGACGAGCGCGTTCTTGCCACCGAGCTCGAGACAGACCTTTGCGAGCCGCCGCCCCGCGGCCTCCGCGATCCAACGGCCAGTGTCCGCGGAACCCGTGAAGCTGACGAGATCGACATCTGCGTGCTCGACGAGCGCCGCGCCGGCTTCCGTGCCGAGCCCGTGCACGACGTTCAGGGCACCCGCCGGCAACCCGACCTCGTGACACGTTGTTGCAAAGAGGTGTGCGGAGACCGGCGCCTCCTCCGACGGCTTGAGGACGGCGCCGTTGCCGCAGAGAAGCGCGGGGAAGACCTTCCAGGCGACGTTCGGCAGCGGCGTGTTGAACGACATGATGAGCACCGCCACGCCCACCGGCTGCCGAACGGTCATGACCGTTCGGTGCGCCATGCTCGCCGTCGTCGTCCGCCCGTAGTAACGGCGGCCCTCACCGGCGACGAAGAGCCCCATCTCCACTGCGGCGGCGGTCTCCCCGGCGGCGAGCGCCTCCGGCTTGCCGGTTTCCTCGACCACGGCAGCCGAGAGCTCGTCGCTCCGCCCGCGCAGCGAGAGCGCGATCTCACGGATGAAGTCGCCGCGCTCGACGACCGTGCGCGCCGCCCAGTCACGCTGTGCCCTGCGCGCGGCCGCGACGGCTGCATCGACATCATCCGCACCCGACCGAGCGACCCGGCAGAGCGCCGAGCCGTCCGCAGGCCGGGTCTTCTCGAGCCACTCACCCGACTCGGGAGGGCGCGGCGCTCCGTCGATGAGATTCGGAACGTCCGTCAGTGTCACCAGGCCGACCAGCCGCCGTCGACGACGAGGTTGGCGCCGGTGACATAGGACGCGGCGTCGGAGGCAAGAAAGACGACGGCCCCCAGCGCCTCACCCGCCTCCGCCATCCGACCGAGCGGCACGCGCGAGCCGTAGGCGTCGAGGAACTCCTGCGGCTGGTCGTCGAAGATCCCGCCCAGCGTCAGCGTGTTTACGCGCACGCCGGCCCTCGCCCAGTACGTCGCAAGGTAGCGCGTGAGATTGAGCACGGCAGACTTCGACACGGAGTACGCGACGGGCTTGAAGAACGTCTCACCCTGGCTGCGCCGGAACTCGTAGAGATCCTGCTGCGGCGACAGGAGGCCGTACACGGACGACACGTTCACGATCGAGCCGCGGCCAGCCTCCGCCATCGCGGCGCCGACGACCTGGCAGCAGAGGACGGCGCCCTTGACGTTGACGTCCATGACCTCGTCGAACGAGGCCTCCGGGTATGTCTCGAACGGCCCCACCTCCTCGGGTGGCGCGTCGGGCGGAGAGTCGAGCGCGGCGTTGTTCACGAGCAGGTGCGGGACGCCCCATTCCGCCACGACCTCGGCCGTCGCCGCCTCGATCGACGCACGGTCGGTGACGTCCACCGCGTAGCGCCGGACGTCGTCGTCACCGCCCGGCTCCGCGGCGACGTCGAAGACACCCACACGCATGCCACGGGCGGCGAGGCCGTCGGTGTAGACCTGCCCCAGTTGGCCGAGGCCCCCGGTGACGACCGCCACGCGGCCCGACAGATCGAAGAGCTCGTCCGTCACGCCCGTGCTCCGACGTGAGCCATCCAGACAGCGTCGCAGAATGCGCGCACGCAGCCTTCGCCGCCCGGGCGCGCCAGCACCCAGGTCGCGAGCTCGCGTGCCTCCGGCCAGGCATCGGCGGGGCAGACGGGAAGCCCGGCGGCCCCCAGGCACTCGGCGTCGTTCACGTCGTTGCCGACGTACGCGACCGCGTCGAGGTCTAGCCCGCGCGCCGCCGCTTCCTCGCGGAGCACCGGCAGCTTCTCCTCGATCCCTTGCAGGCACGCCACGCCGAGCTTCCGCGCGCGCGCGCTCACGACCGGCGCCGTCTCCATCGAGACGATGAGCGCGTCCACGCCCACCTCGCGCAGCCTGTGCAGGCCGAGGCCATCCGCACGACAGCAACGGACGGTCTCGCAGCCGTCGCCGTCCACCCACACGGAGTTGTCGGTGAACACCCCGTCGAAGTCGAAGACCGCGAGCCGAATCGACGCGAGCGTCTCGGGGGGAGGCGCCTCAGCCTGCTGCACGCACCACCGGCTCGTCGAGCGGGACGAGAGCGTCCATCGTCACGGGCTCGTCCTCACGCACCGCGCGGCCGAGCGAACGACCGAGCAGGTTGTCGAGCTCGTACGGAGCGAGCCCGCCGTCGGCCGGCGATCGCGCGACGACGTCGCCCTCGGCGAGCACGTGACCGGGCTCGAGATCCCGAGCGGCCACGAGCCTCTTCCCCATCTTCCTGAGCGCCGGCTCCTCCGACGGGAGCGGCCGCTTCACGCCGTCGCCGAGCGCGGCCGGGACGCGGCGCAGGTCGCGGACGAGCTTGCGCATGCCCTCCGGCATGAGCGAGAACGCGTGGTCGGTGCCTTTCAGCGTGTGCGAGAGCGTGAAGTGCTTCTCCATCACCCGCGCGCCGAGCATGTACGCCACGAGAGACATCGCGATGCCGTCCTGGTGGTCGGAGAGGCCGATCACGAGCTCCGGATAACGCTCGCGCAGCGTCGTGATCACGCCCAGCTCGAGCTCCTCGGCGGCCGCCGGGTAGACAGCCGTGCACTGGAGCAGGCAGATCTGGGTCTTGACGGCCGTGATCGCCTCCACGGCGCGGTCGATGTCCTCCATTGTCGCGCCGCCCGTCGACACGATCATCGGCTTGCCGATACCGGCGATATAGCGCAGCAGCGGCGTGTTCGTGAGATCGCCGGACGCGGTCTTGTACGCGGGCATGTCGAGGTCGGCGAGAAGGTCGGCGCTCGCCTGGTCGAACGCAGTCGCGAACAGTGTCATGCCGGCGTCGCGCGCCGTCCGCTGCAGCTCGACGTAGGCGTCGCGGTCGAGCTCGAGCGCCTCGCGGTGCTCGCCGTACGTGGCGCCGAACGAGTTCTCGTGTTCATAAGACGCCTCGTACGCCGCCCGCGTGTAGAGCGCGCGGTTGTCCCGCTTCTGGAGCTTCACCGCATCGACACCGCAGTCTTTCGCCGCGAGGATGAGCTCGCGCGCCTTCTCCACCGAGCCCTGGTGGTTATGGCCGATCTCGGCGATGACGTAGCAGTCGCCGTCGTCGGTGATGCGGGTGCCGTCGATGACGAGCTCGCGCATGAGCGCCGCCGATGGTACCCCGCCCGTCTGCCGCGATCGGCGACAATCGCCGCCTTTGGCCCCGCCGCGCCATCATCGACTTCGCGTTGATCGCCGGAGCGGCATGGCTATCGGCCGCCTCGCTGCGCCTGAGCGACGCGGCCGACTTCATGCTCGCCGCCTACCTCTGCGCGACCGGCGGCTTGATCCTGCTCGTGCTCGCGCTCTTTACCGTCCCGCTGCTCTTCGTCGTCGCCCTCGTGCTCGTTCCGAGCCGCCGCTGGCTGCCGGTCGGCATCGCGGGCGCAGTCAGCATCGGAGCGGCAGGGCTCTGGTACGTGTTCCACGCAGCCGACGAAGATTCCCATCTTCATGGCACGTCTCGCGATCGATGCCATCGACTCGGCGGGCTCCGTTGGCCGTGACCGGTATGCCTACGCCGTCGCCGCCGCCGTGTTGCTCGTGCTCGTGGGGATCTCGGCGTACCGAGGACGGTCGCGCGCCACAGCCTTCACCGGTTTTCGCCGGCGCGGCGCTCGTCCTCCTGCCCCTGGCAATCGAAGCGTCGCGGATACCAGCGCGTGCTCATCGGACGCGCGGAGGACCGCCTCGTGCTCCTGGGCTGGTCACGGGATTCCACGATCCCGACGCCCTTCACCTCGTGGTACGGGCCCTGGCCTGATCGCCTTCCTCGTGGCCATCGTCCTCGTGGTTCGCGCGATTCGACGCGGAAACTTGCGGCCGGGCATCTCGTGCTCGCGCTGGCGCCAAGACGGACTGGCTCGTCGTCGCTCCCGGGCTGGCGGTCGAGATCTGCCGGTCAGACCGGCGCCGCGTGGTGAGTAACAACGGCTGGCGCCTCTATCGGCGTCAGGGTCTTCGCCCCGGCAAAAGCGCCGCGTCGTAGGCGGCGAGCGTCGCGGCCGTGGCCGCGGCCCACGAGAAGCGCTCGCCGGCGCGCTCTCGCCCCGCCGCTCCCAGCCTGGCGCGCAACGTGGGGTCCAGAAGCAGGCGCCCGATCGCCGTCCTCAACGCTCCGGCGTCGCCCGGTGGCACCAGCAGGCCCGTGCGCTCGTGCTCGACCGCGTCCAGCAGGCCTCCGACTGCCGCTGCGACCACGGGGCGCCCGTGCGCCATCGCCTCGCGGGCAACGACGCCATAGCCCTCCCGCCGGGACGGACAGACGACGATCGCAGCGCGGTCGTAGTACGGGCCGAGCTGCCCGGGGGGGACGAAGCCGACCGCATCGGGTACGAGGTGTCGGAGCGGCCCGTCGCCGACGATGACACGGGGGACGTCGGCCGTAGCCCGCGCCAGCTCCTCAATCCCTTTCTCGGCCGACAGGCGGCCGACGTAGAGCACGTGGAGCGGCTCGTCCGGCTCTCCCAGCGACTCGGGCAGGTCGACGCCGCTGCCGGTCACACGGACGTCGACCGCTCCCAGCCGTGAGACCGCTTCGGCGAGGGCGCCGGAGGGCGCGACGACCACGCGCGCACGGCGAATGAGCGGGCGGAAGAGCGCGGGCGCGCGGGCGGCGAGCTCGACGTCGGTTCCCCACGCCTGGAGGACGAACGGCTTCCCCGTTGCGAGCGCGGGAAAGCCGGAAGGCAGCCAGTGCGCGTGGACGAGGTCCGCGCCCCGCGCGGTGCGCCGGGCTGCCCGCGCGTACGAGGCCAAGAACGCCGGCAGCAGCGCCGCCCGCGCGGGGTGCGACGCGAGGTTTGCGGCGATGCCGTCGCCGTACGCGATGCCGAAGTCCCGGAAGTCGGCGGGCGAGACCACTTTCACCTCGACGCCCGCCGCGCGCAGGTGCCGAACCGCATCGCGGACGAAGGCGCCGGCGGCGTCGCCCTCGTGTCGCGGGTAGGACGTCGTCAGCACGACTACGCGCATGGCGGGTGCCACAATACGCCCGCATCGACCGCTGCCTCCCCGGTTGGCCTATGTCCCGCGGCTGTCGACGGGGCGAAGTGGCGCGCCGTGTGGACGCCGAGCCGCGACGGGGGCTTCACCCTCTACCGGCGCCGCGACAGCACGTAGTCGATGAACTCGCACGTGCGCTCGTCGGCCTCCGGTGTCGAAGGCAGGTGAACTCGTTCCCACGGATCGGCACGGTCGGCGAGCGCTTGGCCGATCAATTCGTTCCACTCGGGGTCGAGTTCGCCCAGCGCCCATTGGCCCGCGTCGCGCTTCGTCGTCACCGCCCCGTGGTGGAGCGTCCTGAGCAGCCGGCAGAACGTCAACACGAGGTAGGGCTGTTGCCAGCGGCTGAACGGAAGGCTCTCCCGTGCCCACGCCGCGTACTCGTCGAGCGCCCGCGACGCCCCTTCGCGCAGCGCGTCCTGCGACACGGGGTCGACTAGCTGCGCCGGCTCCTGCCCGGCCAGTACCACTCCCTGCTCCCGGAGCAGCCAGCGGGTGTGGGCGGTGTTGCAGTGGTCCGACCAGACGAGCGTGCGGGCGCCGTTGTCGAGGTAGAGACACGGCGTCCGCGCGGGATCGACGTGGCGCAGGAGATCTTGCGGAATGTACGAGCCTTCGAGGTGCTGCGCCCACGCGACAGGGAGGTCGTAGATCGCTTCGTGCAGCGTCCGGAGCAAGCTCTGCTGCTCCGCCGTCGGGTGCTCTCGCGTCGCCACCACGAAATCGACGTCGCTGTGGACATCGGCCTCGCCGAGAGCGAACGAGCCCTGGAGATACGCCCCGAGGAAGTTCGCACCGAGCGCGGAGCGCACTCTTTCGGTGAGCTGCTCGAGGACGCCGTTGAGGTCGTCGAACGCCGTCGGCCCGGTCACGCGCGGGCGGGCGACACGGCTAGCCGCGCTCTGGGTTCAGCGTCCGTGAGCCCACGGCCGAAGACGACGGGTAACGCGAGCGCGAGCGCCGCGAACACGTAGACGTAATAGAACGTCATCGTGAGGTAGAAGAGATTGGCGGCGAGCGTCCCTGCAAGCGCGGCCGTCATCCCCCAGGCGAGCGGAGTCACGCGCGCGGCAGCCGCGTCACCGCGAGCGGCCAGGGCACGCCCCACGCGTCGGGCAGCGCCGAGGCGGGCGAAGAGGTACCAGACGAAGACGCCGAACAGTGCCGTCCCGACGAGCCCTGTCTCCACGAACAGCGCGACGAAGAACGAGTGCGGCCCCCAGTTCGTCTTGCCCGTGACCTGCTCGTAGTACACCGAGAAGTTGTTGAGCCCGAGCCCGAACAACGGCTTCGTGGCGAGGATGTCCGGGATGAAGTCGTAGACGCCGAAGTGGGCCTG
>JBKJWA010000264.1:0-26008 GCA_046716705.1 Gaiellaceae bacterium | reverse complement strand
CTCGACGTGATGGCAGTCGTTGATGGCCTCGATGATCGACCGCTCAGCCATCGCGCATCCCCGCCGGCGGATCGACGTAGGCGTGATCGAAGACCTCGGACGGATTCGGGGGCGGCTCGGCTTCGGCAGCCGCGATCCCATCCCGCATCAATGCCAAGGCGTCCTCGCGCGCAGCCTCCGCGAGCTCGTCGGTGAGCAGCCCGCGCCGCCGTAGGTATCCCTCATAGCGGCCGACGCACTCGTTCTTCTTCTCCACCTCGACGCGCTCTTCGTCGATGTACGCCGACGGGTCGTCTGCCGTCGCGTGCGGCGCCGCGCGGTACGTCACCGCCTCGATGAACGTCGGCCCATCGCCGGCCCTGGCCCGCTCGACGGCCTCGGCAGCGGCCTCGTAGACCGCGAGCACATCACCGCCGTCCACGCGGACGCCCGGCATCCCGTAGCCGACGGCCTTGTCGACGAGCGCGGCAGCAGCCGTCTGCGCCTCGAGCGGTGTCGAGATCGCCCACTGGTTGTTGTTGCAGAGGAGGACGAGGGGAGCACGCATAACGGCCGCGAAGTTCGCGCCCTCGTGGAACGCCCCCTCGGAGGTGGCGCCGTCGCCGAAGAACGCGAGAGCGCAGGCCTGCTCGCCGCGCAGGCGCTTGCCCCACGCGAAGCCCGCCGCATGCGGCACGTGCGTGGCGATCGGCACGCATATGGACGCCACGCCGAACTCCTGCGGATCCCACCAGCCGGCGGGATGGCCCCGCCACCAGGAAAGGATCGTCGCCGCGGGCAGTCCCCTCAGCAGGCCGATGGCCGACTCGCGGTAGCTCGGGAAAATCCAGTCCTCCCGGCCGAGGGCGTACGCGGCCCCGACCTGCATCGCCTCGTGACCCCAGTAGATCGCGTACGTCCCGATGCGACCCTGCCGGTGGTAGACGACCGAGCGCTCGTCGTACGTGCGGAGGAGGACGAGTTGCCGGTAGAGCTCGAGGAGTTCCGCGTCCGCCAGGCCGCCGACAGCGCCGTCCGGGACGGTGTCGCCGTCGCCGATCACGCGCCGGAGACCCGTCTCAGCGGGAAGCACCTGGGCCATCGCGGGGCGATGCTAGCCGACGGGGTCACGCGGGCGCAGCGAATGCACCAGCCAGGAAACAACCACTACGACGAGAGCCAGGGCTAACAGGCCGGCCACTCCCAAGACCGTGCCATCTGCAGTGGGCGAGGAGGTGATGCCGAGCAGGAGCGTGCCGAGAGCCGCTGCGCAGACCGCAAATACGAGGGACCATAGGGCGCGCCGCGCCGTTGCTCCCCGGCGCAGCGGCACCGCCGCACCGGGCTCGAGCGCCCAGTAGACAAGCTCGGCGGTGAAGAAGAGCGCGCCACCCACGAGCCCGGCCGCGGGATCGAGATCACGTCCCACGAGCGACAACGCGTATGCGGCACCCACGAGCGCGATACCAGCGGTGGCCAGGCTGCCTCGACGCAGCACGAGCCCGGCGGCGACCGCGGCGGATCCTGCGAGCGCCGGTGTAAGGGCCACGACGACAGGGACATCGGCCGCCGAAACACCGGCGAGGAGCGTGAACGCGAGACAGCCCAGGACACCGGAGACACCGACGACTACCCGTGCATCAGCCTGGCGAAGCGCCTGAATGCCGTCACCTCCTCGAGAACGGGCTCGAGTGGCTCGCCTGGCCGCCACTCCACGACGGGCATGCCGAGGCCACGCAAGCGACCCCGCGCCGCGGCTCGCTCGAGCATCCACATGCGTCGGGCCAGTTGATCGACATCACGATGCCCCGGCGGCGCGAACGACGCCGGCGAGATCTCGATGACCGCGCAATCGGTCCCCCGGCCCCGCGCCTGTGCGAGCGCGCCGACCATTCGCTCGTCGAGCAGCGGCGTCAACGCAAGGACGAGTGAGTGCGGCGGAAGAGCGCGCGGCGGAATGATGCGCACATCCCGCCATACGTAGGACAGCACGACCTCAGTGTCGATGAGCGCGTCGGCGATGCGGTAGAGCTGGAACGTGCCGAGCGACGGCTCGAGCCAGTTCACGGAGCCGCCGAACGCCAGCATTCCGACCTGGTCTCGCCGGCGAAGATACGCGGACGCGATCGAAGCAGCTCCGCGCACTGCAAGATCGAGCGTGCTCTCTACACCGAGCCGCGCCTCGGCGAACGAGTCGACTAGCAGGACGACGGCGGCGTTGCGCTCGGGGTGGTACTCGTTGACGACGAGCGTTCCGCGGCGCGCACTCGCCCGCCAGTTGACGTTTCGGGCCCGGTCGCCGGGCTGGTACGGGCGCAGGTCTGCGAACTCGATGCCCTCGCCCTTCGCCCTGGCCACGAAGTTCCCGACGTACGGCTGCGTGTCCTGCGGGCGCACGAGGTGCCGAATCCGCTCCTCCCGCGGGTAGACCCGGACCGGCAACCGCGTCCTGAGCTCGGACTCGAAGACGAAGAGGCCGAGCCGGTCGAATGCGGCGAGCCCCCCGCGACCGAGAACGTAGGCTCCCCAGCGGGAAAAGCGAAGCGGCACCTCCAGCGTGCGAGATTCCCCAGCCGCGAGCGAGACCGAGAAGGCCGAGTCGCCCTCTGCCACAACACCCTCCGGGACGGCGATGGCCACCTCCAGCCGATGAACCGGCGTCGCCGCCTGGAGTTCGAGCGCAGCGACCACGGTCCCCTCCTCCACCAGCCGTTCGGGCGTGACCCGGAGCGCGATGCTCAGCTGCGGCTCGGCTACCGTCGCCAGACCGGCGGCGAGCATGACGGCGAACGGAGCGGCGAGTGCGATGAGCTCGGGCCGGCCGAGGGCGAGGCCTGCGACGAAGCCCAATGTCGAGAGCGCGGCGTAGCCGCCGAGCTTCGCCGTCGCGCCTCGCGTCAGTGAGAGTGCTGGGAGGCCGGGGCTACTCCTGTCCACCGGTCGGGCTCCCGGCACGAACAGCGTCCTCCGCCCGTGGCGTCGGCACCGTCTCCAGGACCTCCTGTACGACGTCCTCTGCGCGGATGCGCTGCACCCATAGCTCAGGGTTGAGGGTGATTCGATGAGCGAGCGCGGGAACCGCCACCGCCTTGACGTCCTCCGGTGTGACGAAGTCGCGGCCGCGCAGCGCGGCGAGGCCCCGCGAGAGCTTGAGGAGGGCGAGCGTGCCACGCGGGCTCGATCCGACCTGCACGCGCACGCTCGTCCGGGTGGCCGCCACGAGATCGACCATGTACAGGCCTATCGACTCCTCCACGTGCACGTCCTCGACCGCCCGCTGTAGGGCGAGGACGGTCTCTCTCGTGACGACCGGCGCGAGCTCGACTTCGTCTACCCGGCGCACCCTCCGGCGCTCGAGCATCTCCCATTCGTCGCCACGCTCCGGGTAGCCGATGCCGACGCGCAGGAGAAAACGATCGAGCTGCGCCTCGGGCAGCGGATACGTGCCCTCGTACTCGATCGGATTCTGTGTGGCGATGACGAGGAACGGCCGCTCGAGCTGCCGCGTTAGCCCTTCCAACGTTACCTGGTGTTCCTGCATCGCCTCCAACAGCGCCGCCTGAGTCTTCGGTGGCGCGCGGTTGATCTCGTCGCCGAGCAGGAGATTCGCGAAGACCGGGCCGGGCCGGAACTCGAACTCCCCGGTGCGCTGGCTGTAAATCGACGAGCCTGTGACGTCGGACGGCATGAGGTCCGGGGTGAACTGGATGCGCGAGAAGCGCAGGTCGGTCACAGCGGCAAAGGAGCGCGCCAGCAGCGTCTTCGCAAGGCCGGGGAAGTCCTCGATGAGGACATGGCCGTCGGCGAGGATGCCGAGCAGCACGAGCTCGAGCGCCTCCCGCTTGCCGACTACGGCGCGCCCGACGGCATCGAGCACCTCATCGCAATGACCGCGGACATCGGCGACGGAGATCACGACGGGAGCATCCTCTCAAGCTCGTCGACGATCGCCGCGAGGCTCGCCGCCTCGAGGCCCGGGGAAGCGTCGCCCCGCTCGGGCCGCGGCCGGTCGTGGCGCACGAGCGACCACGTCTCGGCCGAGAGGGCGCGCCGCGCGCGCTCGGGCTCACGATCGAGATCGATTCCCCGCGATGTGGCGAGACCGGACCGAGCCGCGTCCCGTAACAACGGATGGATCCGAAAGTGGACCTCGAACGGGTCAGTGCCGGCGAGCGCCACGCTGTCCTCGATCAAGCGCAGCGACTCGGGCCGAGCCATGCCGCGGTCGCGGATGCGAACCGACGCGGGCAGCACGCCACGAGGAGGCGGAAAAGCGCTGCCCGTTATCCGCAACGCGGCGATTGCAAGCAGAGCCGCGACGTAGACAAGGAATCCGCCAACCACAGCTTCGGTGCGGTCGGAGCCTGCCAGCAGCAGCACGGCGGCGACGGCAGCGCCGAAAAGCGCGTAGCCGAGCGTGGAGAGGGCGACCCGGCGCATCGATCTCAACCCGCGCCGTTCTCGTCGACGGCGCCTGCCGGCGTGGCCGCCGCTAGCTGAGCCTCGTCGCGGATGGCCGTGAGGGCATCCAGCGCCTGCTCGCGCATCGGCTCGCCGACGGCGTGCTCGCTGAACTTCGCCTCCTCGAACAGCACTGTCAGCCGGCTCATCGGGCGCTCGAACGCAGGCGAGACAGCCGGAGGGACGTTCGCCGCGAAGGTCGCTGTCCGCCGGCGCTTCGCTCCCCACATGGCAGCTCCGCTCCGCAGCGGAGAGGCCGTATCGGCTTCGGCTGCGGCGCGCGCGACGTACTCATAGGGCGACTCCGCCGGTCGCCGCGGCAGCCCGCACGCCGCCAGCACCCGTTCCATGCGCGCGTAGGCGGCGATGACGGCCTTCCGCGGGTCTCGCTCGTGCCGGAGGTCGTCGATCGCCTCCCCGGCCGCCGCCTCGACCTCGGCAAGCGCCTGGTCAGCGTCCAGCTCGCGCTGGCGCCGGCGGCGCATGACCACGAACGCGACCGCTGCGGCGCCTCCCGCCGCCAACACAGCGACAGCGATCACCAGCGGCCACACGACCTGAGGGTCTCGGGCAGGCCGCGCTTTGCCTTCCTCGACTGTCGGCGCTCCCTCAGGAAGCGAGGCCGCCAGCTCGTTGGCCTCCGGCGGCGGCGGCCCTTCCCAGCGCATGAGCGCGTTGCCGAATGCAAGCGCGACCAGCCCCGCCATCAGGACGACCGCCAGCAGCGTCCGCACCTGCTCCCAGTCAGACCGACGAGCACTCGCGCGCAGGCGGAGCATCCAGATCCAGACGCCGAACACCACGGCGAGGGCGAGCAGCGTCACGCCGAGCACGACACCGAGCGTGAACGACGTGTCGAGGAACGTTGTCGAGGCACCACGATCGGCGTCCGCATCGCCGCCGAACGGCCTGTACACACGCGCTGCGAGCGCAAGCACGGCAGCGGCTCCCAAAACAGCGAGGACCGTTGCGGTCGCTCTCGGGTGTAGTCGTCCCACGCGGCCTGGCCGCTCTCAGTCGCTGAACTTCTCGAGGACGATGCACGCGTTGTGGCCGCCGAATCCGAACGAGTTGTTCACGACCACTTCGACGTCAGCGGGACGCGCCTGGTTGGGCACGTAGTCGAGGTCGCACTTCGGATCCGGGACCTCGTAGTTGATCGTCGGCGGCAGCATGCCGTCACGCAGGGCGAGGATGCAGAAGATCGCCTCGAGCGCCCCGGCGGCCCCGAGACAGTGGCCGGTGGCGCCCTTCGTCGACGAGATCGGCGTCGCGCGGGCCTTCTCCTCGCCGAGCGCGAGCTTCAGCATCGTCGTCTCCGAGGAGTCGCCGAGCGGCGTTGCCGTCGCGTGAGCGTTGATGTAGTCGATGTCTTCGGCCCCGATGCCGGCATCGCCCAGCGCCATCTTCAGCGCGCGGCCGGGGCCGTGTGGATCGGGCTCCGTGATGTGGTTCGCGTCGGAGGAGACGCCGTAGCCGGTTACCTCGGCATAGATCTTCGCTCCTCGCGCACGGGCATGCTCGAGCTCCTCGAGAACGATCACCGCGCCGGCCTCGCCCATGACGAAGCCGTCGCGCTCGGCGTCGAACGGCCGGCTCGCATGCTCGGGGTCGTCGTTGCGCCGCGAGAGCGCGCGCATCGCCGAGAACCCGGCCATTCCCACCTCCGCAATCGGCGCCTCCGTCCCACCGCAGAGCATCGCATCGGCCCGGCCGAGCCTGATCGCATCGAGCGACTCGCCGATCGACATGTTCGACGCTGCGCAGGCGGTGCACTGGGCGGACAACGGCCCCTGCGTGCCGAGCTCGATCGACAGCCACCCGGCGCCGAGGTTCGGGATGATCGAAGGGATCGCGAACGGGCCGACGCGGTCAGGGCCCCGGTCGCGAAGGACGTCGTAACAGTCCTGGAAGGACTGGAGACCGCCGATGCCCGTCGCCACCGAGGCGCCGATCCGTGGCGCCTCGGCCGCGATGTCGATGCCCGAGTCGGCCTCGGCCATCCGGGCAGCAGCGAGCACGAGATGCGTGAAGCGATCCATACGCCTCGCCGTCTTGCGGTCGATCCACTGCTCGGGATCGAAGTCCTTCACCTCGCACGCGAAGTGCACGGAGTAATCGGAGGAGTCGAAATGCGTGATCGGGCCGGCGCCCGACTTCCCGGCGAGCACGTTCGACCAAGTCGTCTCCGCGTCGTTCCCGAGCGGCGAGACCGTCCCGATGCCCGTCACGACTGCTCTGCGGCGCCCGTTCTCGCTCACATTCCCAGCCCTCCGTCGACAAGCAGCACCTCACCCGTGACGAACGATGCAGCGTCCGAGGCGAGATACCGCACCGCCGCGGCGACATCCTCTGGCGTGCCCATGCGCTCGAGTGGCGTGTTCTGGAGGATCGCCTGCTGCGCCTGCTCGGGCAGCACCTCCGTGAGGGCCGTCGTGATGTATCCCGGCGCGACCGCGTTCGCGCGGACGTTGCGCGACGCCAGCTCGCGTGCCAGCGCCTTCGTGAAGCCGATGATGCCGGCCTTCGAGGCCGCGTAGTTCGTCTGGCCCGGGTTGCCGTGAAGGCCCACGACGCTCGTGAGGTTCACGATCGAGCCCGACTTCCGCTTCATCATCCCGCGCGCCGCCGCCCGGCATGTGTGGAACACACCTCCGAGGTTCGTGTCGAGCACGACGCGCCAGTCCTCGTCGGACATCCGCGCGATGAGGCCGTCGCGGGTGAGACCCGCGTTGTTGACGAGCACGTCGAGCTCCCCCGCCTCCTCGACAAGGCGCGCGGCCTCGCCGGGATCGCCGACGTCTGCCTGGACGGCACGGCCGCCGATCTCGGCTGCCACCTCATCCGCCTCGTCACGTCCCGTGCGATAGCCGACGACGACCTCGGCGCCCGCGCCGGCGAGCTCGACGGCAATCGCGCGGCCGATGCCGCGGGAGGCTCCCGTCACGAGCGCGACCTTCCCGTCGAGCCTGGCGAATCCGTCGCCGTCAGGCAGCGCCGAGCGCCTCCTCGACGCGCTCGAGCGCAGCAAGGCTGTTGACGGGGATCGCCTTCACGCCCTTGTCGATGCGCTTGACGAGCCCGGACAGGACGTTTCCGGGCCCCACCTCGACGAACGTCCGGGCGCCTTCGCGGACGAGCTCGGACGCGGCCTGCGTGAACCGCACCGGCGCCGTCAGCTGGTCGACGAGCAGCGGCGCGATGCGCGGCCCCGACTCGAGACGCGCCGTGACGGTCGACATGAAGGGCGCGACAGGCTCGGCGAAGCGCACCTTGTCGACCGCCGGGCGGAGCCGCTCCGCGGCTCGCGCGACGAGCGGCGAGTGAAACGCCCCGGACACGCGCAGCTTCACGGTGCGCCGCGCGCCGGCTTCTTCGGCCTGCGCGCAGCACTCGTCGACGGCTTCGCTCTCACCCGAGACGACGAGCTGTCCCGGACAGTTGTAGTTTGCGGGCCACACCCCGCGGATGCGGCGGCAGATCCGCTCGACGACGTCGTCGTCGAGGCCGAGGATGGCGGCCATGCGGCCGGGATGCTCCTTGGCCGCCTCCGCCATCGCCAGGCCGCGCTCGCGGACGAGGCCGATCGTCTCCTCGACACCGATCGAGGAGGCCGCAGCGAGCGCCGCGAATTCGCCGACCGAGTGGCCGACGACGTAGTCGGGCTCGATGCCGCGCGCCTTGAGCGCCGCCAGCACAGCGAGGCTCGTCGCGACGAGCGCCGGCTGCTGCACTTCCGTCTCCACGAGCTCCTCGAGGTCCGCGTCGAAGCACAGGCGCCGGAGGTCGAGCCCCGACGCCGTGCTGCCGATCTCGAAGACGCGCATCGCCTCCGGCACGGACTCCGCGATGTCGCGGCCCATGCCCTGCTCGAGCGAGCCCTGTCCGGGAAAGCAGAAAGCGACCTTGCTCCTAGTCATGCGGCGACCCCATCAGCAGTCCATTCCATCACGCCGGAGCCCCACGTGAGCCCTGCACCCATTCCCGTCATGAGCACGATCTTGCCTGGCTCGAGCCTGCCGTCGCGCTGGGCATCGGCGAGCGCGAGCGGAATCGAGCCCGACGACGTGTTCCCGAAGCGATCGACGTTCACGACCACCTTCTCGTCGGGGAAGCCGAGCTTCTCCGCGGCGTGGGTGATGATCCTGATGTTCGCCTGGTGAGGCACGTAAACGTCGACATCCTCGACGGTCAGGCCGACCTCGTCGAGCAACTCGTTCGCGGACGACACGAGCACACGAGTCGCGAACTTGAACACCTCGCGACCGTTCATCCGCGCGAAGTGCTCGCCTGCTGCGACCGTCTCGCTCGTGGCCGGCTTGCGCGAGCCGCCCGCGGGCATGTAGAGCTGCATGCCGCCTCCGCCGTCGGCGCCGAGCTCGAAGCCGAGGAACCCCCCGCGGTCGACACGCTCCAACACCACCGCACCTGCGCCATCCCCGAACAGCACGCATGTAGAGCGGTCGGTCCAGTCCACGACCTTCGACAGCAGGTCCGCGCCGACGACGAGCGCGCGGCGGCAGAAGCCCGCTGCAAGCATCGCGTACGCCTGCGCTATCGCGTAGACGAAGCCCGTGCAGCCTGCAGACAGGTCGTACGCGCCCGCCTTCGCAGCGCCGAGCTGGTCGGCGACGATCGCCGCTGTCGCGGGAAAGGACATGTCCGGCGTGACGGTGGCGATGATGACGAGGTCGAGATCCTCGGCGCGCACGCCGGCGCGCTCCAGGGCTTCTCTCGCGGCGGGCAGGCAAAAGTCGGACAGCGCCTCGTCCGGGCCGGCCACCCGCCGCTCGTGAATGCCGGTTCGAGCAACGATCCACTCGTCCGACGTGTCGACCAGCTCGGCGAGCTCGTCGTTCGTCACCACCCGCTCGGGCACCGAGGAGCCGAGGCCGGTGATCGAGACGCGGTTGCCGTTGGCGGCGCCGATCATTCCGTCGCGCACATAGCCAACCCGCGCAGCGCCAGCTCGGTGCCGACGCGGGCCTCGATCTTCGCCCAGCCGACGTTCCCACGCACCGCTCCCAGCTCGGCAACGAGCGTCAGCTCGTCACCGGGCGAGACGATCCGCTTGAACCGCACCCTGTCGATGCCCGCAAAGAGCAGCAGCTTCCCGTGGTTCTCGGGCACCGTGAGCACGGCAATCGCGCTCGTCTGGGCAACGGCCTCGACCATGATCACGCCGGGCACGATCGGTCGGCCGGGAAAGTGCCCCTCGAAGAACCAGTCGTCTTCATGGAACGTCTTGCGGGCGACGACACGCACTCCGTGCTCGAGCTCGAGCACCTCGTCCACGAAGAGGAACGGGTCGCGGTGGGGGATGATCGACTCGATGACGTCGCGCCCGAACGGCGCGCGAACGATGTCCGCTACCTCACCCGATGCCGAGCCCACGATCGGCCAAGTGTAAGAGATCGCATGGTGGGACAGGATTCATCCTGTCCCCCATCCCGCTTCCTACTGGACGGTGATCGGCACTTTCTGAGTGACCGTGCCGACCTCGTTCGAGACGGTAACCCACACCGTGTAGGCGCCGGGCGGCATGGGTTGGCCCATGAGCCGCCCGTCCCAGAGAGCGAGATGCGACCCGGGCTCGAGCCAGCCGGACCGGAGCAGCGCGACCGGATAGCTGCCGTCTCGGAGCTCGACCGCGACGAGACCGGCCTGCCGGAGCACGAACGAGACCGTGAGGGAGTCCCCGGCGCCGTCGCCATTCGGTGAGATCGACGGCGGGTCCACCCGCACCCAGGCAAGAGCGCGCATGACGAGCAGCTCGTCGACGAGCCTCGCCGTCTTCCCACTCGCACCCCGCGCCGTCACGACGAGCCGGTAGCGGCCGTCTGCGAGCGGATCGGGCGCCCACGAGAGAATCTGCAGCCCCTTACCCTGGCGCGCGTCGATGGAAAGGGAGACGACGGTCAAGCCGCTCGCGTCCTGGAGGGCGGCGCTCACCGTCGAGGGCTCGCTCAGCATGTATCGCGCGGTGAGCACGTCCGCGTATCCGTCGCCGTCGGGCGAGACCACGCGGGGTGCAAGCACGAGACCGGTCGCCGGCGGGCGCGTGGGCGGGAGGGGCGCAGGCCCAGCCGAGCCGACGACGATGCCGCGCGCGGAGCGCACGCCGTCCGCCTCCATCGTCCACGTATAACGGCCCGGCTTGAAGCCCGAAGAGTCCCAGAACCAGGAGATGCGGTCACCGGTGCCGCTCCTGTCCGCCACCCGGGCTCCGTCCGGCCCATTCACGGTGACCGTCCAGGCGAGCGGCTGCGAGAGCCGGGCGCTGAAGCGGACGAACCGCCCGAGCCTCCCGGCGAGGCGCGGGTCGTAGAGCTTCGGCAATCCCGTCGTCAGCGCTACCTCGCGCAGCTGCCCGAGCCGCGCGTAGAGAGCGTTTCCAGGACAGGCCGTCGAGCCGGCGTCCCGGTGCCCGGAGACAGCCTTGAGCAGAGCGGGCCTACCTGCCGACTCGATCATCGCCGAGGACGCGGGATCGACGTGACCGACATCCAGCCGCCATGCGAGGAGCTTCGCGAGCGCGCTCTCCGCTTCGGCGGTCGGCGCCTTGCCCGAGTACGTCCCGAGGACAGCGATGCCCACGGACCCTGAGTTGAAGCCCGCTGCATGAGCGCCGATGACGTTGCGCTGGATCCCGCCGCCTCGGCCTTCGAACACCTGGCCGTACCGGTCGACGAGAAAGTTGTAGCCGATGTCGTTCCAGCCGTTCGCCTTCACGTGGTAGAGCTCGATCCCGCGCACGATCGCCGCTGACTCCTCGGGCCGGTAGCTGCTCGAGCCGGCCGTGTGGTGGACGACGGCGAACCGCAGCACGGGCGCGTAGCGCGGCGCCGACCGCACGATCTTCTCGTCGGCCTTCCAGCCGCTTCTCGGGATGATCTTCGGCGAGCCCGCGAAGGCGACCTCGCGTATCGGGACGCGTGCGGCGGGGCTACGCACGAACCAGGCTCGCACGCGCGCGACCCGGCCGGCCGTACGCACTTCGAGCCGCGTCGAGCCGGGCGCCCACCATGGGTTCCCTACCGTCCAGCCGACCCGGGTGCGCTCGGGAGCGCCACGGTCGGGGCGGTCTTCGGCCTCTGGCGCCGCCGTCCGCCACGGGCTCCAGGCGCCCACCGCCGTCCGTGTGCGCAGCTCGACCCTGCCGCTGCCGCGCCAGTGCACGCCGACGAGATCGAACTCCTGAACGCGCGTGACCGCCGCCAGCGTGCGCGCAGTGCCGAGCGGGACGTCGCGGCTCCAGATCGAGCCGTCGGCGGCATGCGCGGCCGCCGGGGCCGCGAGCAAAAGCACCGCTGCGATCAAGAGCGCTCTCATCAGTAACCGTGTCGGCCCTTTCCTCCTTCGCCTTGAAACCGGTGGCCCCTGCGATGGTAGGTTGTGGAGCACAGTGCTGCCTGCCGTTTTGCGGGGATTTTTCACCTCGCTGGGTGCGCTCGTCGCGGCGTTCGTCTTTGCATCACCCTCGGCGGCCGCCACACCGCGGGTGCTCGCCGTGCATCTCGACAACGACATCAACCCCGTCACCGCCGAGTACGTCGAGGATCAGATCGACCGAGCGAGCGGCGGCGGGTACGCCGCCGTCGTCATCGTGCTCGACACGCCCGGGGGCCTTTCCGAATCGATGCGAGACATCGTCAAGAAGGAGCTGGCGTCGAAGATCCCCGTCGTCGTCTACGTCGCGCCCGACGGCGCGCGGGCGGCATCGGCCGGTGTCTGGATCGGCCAGGCGGCAGACATCCTCGCCATGGCGCCGCAGACGAACCTCGGCTCCTCGACGCCGATCTCGATCGGAGGCGAGGACATCCAGAAGGACCTCCGGCGCAAGGTGATCAACGACGCGGCCGCCCAGCTGCGCGCGCTCGCGAAGGAGCACGGGCGCAACGCGAAGTGGGTGGACGCGGCCGTCCGGGTCGGCTCGAACCTCAGCGCTCGCGAGGCGCTGTCGATGAATGTCATCGACGTCATCGCCCCCACGCTCCCCACCCTGCTCGACAAGATCGACGGCACGAAGACGGTGCCGCGCGGCCTCGTCCTCGAGACGGCGGGCGCGGAGGTGACCGAGGCGAAGATGGGCCTCTGGAAGCGCATCCTCGACACGCTCATCGACCCGAACATCATCGCCCTCATGCTCTCGCTGGGCGTGCTCGGCATCGTCGTCGAGCTCTACAACCCCGGCATGGTCTTCCCGGCGACGCTCGGCGGCATCTGCCTCATCATCGGCATGTACGGGCTCCAGGTGCTGCCCGTCAACTGGGCAGGCGTGCTGCTGATGCTGCTCGCGGCCGGCTTCTGGGCGGCCGAGCCGTTCGTGATGAGCCACGGCGCGCTCGCGCTGGCCGGGGCCGTGAGCTTCGTCTTCGGCGCCCTGCTGCTCTTCGATCCGGCCGGCTCCACGTACCAGGTCTCGCTGCCGGTGGCGATCGCGATCGCAGGATCGGTCGCGCTCTTCATGGCCTTCGCGGCGGCGAAGGTCGTCCAGGTACGGCGACAGCCGGTCGCCGTCGGCACGTCGAGCCTCGTGGGGACGGCCGGGGTCGTGCGACAGGGCGGCCTCGTGGCGGTCAAAGGCGAGCTGTGGCAGGCGCATTCGGCGGACGGCGAGCCGCTCACGACAGGCGACGAGGTCGTCGTCGAAGAGGTCGATGGGCTCGAGCTCCGGGTGCGGCGCGCTGACGGCATGCCCGAGAGCGCGTAGGATCGCGTTCGACCGACCGAAAGGATCCCGATGCTCGCCGCTCTCATAGTCGTCGCCGTCATCGCCATCCTCGTCATCCTCGTGCTCAGCGCCGCGATCAAGGTGCTGCGGGAGTACGAGCGCGGGGTCATCTTCCGGCTCGGCCGTCTCCTTGGCAAGCCCAAGGGGCCGGGGCTCATCCTCCTCATCCCGGTCATCGACCGCATGGTCAAGGTCGACCTGCGGACGATCACGCTCATGATCCCGCCGCAGGAGGTGATCACCAAGGACAACGTGCCCGCGCGCGTGAACGCCGTTTGCTACTTCCGCGTCGTCGACGCCTCGGCCTCGGTCGTGCAGGTGGAGAACTTCATGGTGGCCACCTCGCAGATCGCGCAGACGACGCTGCGCTCGGTGCTCGGCCAGCACTCGCTCGACGAGCTCCTGTCCGAGCGCGAGAAGATCAACATCATCCTCCAGGGGATCATCGACGAGGCTACGGCGCCGTGGGGCATCAAGGTCTCGATCGTCGAGGTGAAGGACGTCGAGATCCCCGCAGACATGCAGCGGGCCATGGCTCGGCAGGCGGAGGCCGAGCGCGAGCGGCGCGCGAAGATCATCAACGCCGAGGGTGAGTTCCAGGCGGCCGAGCGGCTCAAGGAGGCGGCGCTCGTCATGGGCGAGGCTCCCATCGCACTTCAGCTCCGTTACCTCCAGACGCTGCTCGAGATCGGGTCGAGCAACAACTCGACGATCGTGTTTCCCGCGCCCATCGACCTGCTGAAGCCTTTCCTCACGGACGCCGAGAAGCGGGAGCAGGGCTGAGCGGAGCGGCGCCCGAGCTGCGCCGCGACCCGCTGTCCGGCCGCCTCGTGGTGGTCGCCCCCGGCCGAGCGAAACGACCCGGGGCCTTTCCGCAGCTCGAGCCGCCGCCTGACCCCGGCGAGCTCGACGAGTGCCCGTTCTGCGCGGGGCGGGAGGACCGGACGCCTCCCGAGACGCTGCGGCTGCCCGCCGAAGGCGAGTGGCAGGTGCGCGCCGTGCCGAACCTCTACCCCGCGTTCGAGCGGCAGGAGGTCGTCGTGCACGCCCCGCACCATCTGCGCTCGCTCACGGAGCTCTCCGACGAGGCGCTTGCTCTCGTCGGCGAGGCGTGGCAATCACGCGCCGCAGGCGCGCGCTACGTCCACGCGATCGTGAACGAAGGGCGCCTTGCCGGGGCGAGCCTCGCGCACACGCACTCCCAGCTTGTGTGGCTGCGCCAACCTCCACCCGCGGTCGCGCAGGAGGGAGCGATGGACAGCGTGCTGGACGGCGAGCCTGTGCTCGAGCGAGACGGCGTCGCGGTCATCTGTCCTGCGATCTCGGCGGAGCCGTACGAGATGCGGATTGCTCCCCTGGAGCCCGAGGGTCGCGTCTTCTCGAGCGATCGCCTCGCGACGGCGCTTCAAGCCGCTGCCGAGGCACTGAGGCGGCTCAGAGCGGCTGAGCCTGGCGCGCCCGCCAACCTCTGGCTCCACGACGGGCCCTGGTGGCACTTCCACCTCGTGCCGCGACTGACCGTCGCCGCCGGCATCGAGCTCGGCGCCGGCATCCACGTGAACCCGCTGCCACCCCAAGAGGCGGCCGCGAGACTCAGCGCCTAGCTCTCTTCCGGGGTCTCAGCCTCGGCCGTCGGCTCTGCTTCGGTGCCGTTCTCGGCCTCGACGACCGGCGCGAGACTCGAAACGCGCTCGCCCTTCTCCCGGAGCCGCATGACGATCACGCCCTGCGTGGCACGGCCGGCGCGGCGGATTCCCTCCGTCGGCATGCGAATCACCTGGCCGCCGGTCGAGATCAACATCACCTGATAGCCCTCGCGAACGGGCATGGCGCCCGCCAGCTTGCCCCTGGCCTCCGTCAGCTTCACGGTCTGCACGCCCATGCCTCCGCGACCCTTCCGCGGGTACTCGGACATCCGCGTTCGCTTGCCGTAACCGTTCTCGGTCACGACGAGCAGGTCGGCGCTGTCGTCCGCGATCATCGCGGCGATCACCTCGTCCCCGGATCGCAGCTTCATGCCGATCACGCCGCCGGTCACGCGGCCCATGGGCCGTGCGGCCTCATTGGGGAAGCGAATCGCCTGGCCCTTGCGTGACACGAGTAGGACATCGTCCTCGCCGTGAGTGAGGAACGCGTCGACGAGCTCGTCACCGTCGCGGAGGTTCACGGCGATGATGCCCTCGGACTTCAGCGGCGTGTTGTACTGGGCGAACTCCGTCTTCTTGACGATGCCCTTCTTCGTCGCGAGCACGAGGTACTTCGCCTCCGAGAAGTCGCGCGTGCGGATGACGGTCTTCACTTGCTCGTCCTGCGTGAACGGCAAGAGGTTCACGATCGCACGACCTTTCGACTGCCGCGCACCGAGCGGCAGCTCGTGCACCTTCAGCCGGTAGACCTTCCCGCGCGTCGAGAAGAAGAGGATGTAGTCGTGCGTCGACGCCACGAAGAGGTGCTCGATGTAGTCCTCGTCCTTGAGGTCCATCCCCATCACGCCGACGCCGCCTCGCCGCTGCTCGCGATACGTCGTCACCGGGAGCCGCTTGATGTAGCCGGAGCGCGTGATCGCGATCACCATGTCCTCTTCCGCGATCAGATCCTCGAGCTCGAAGTCTCCCTCGGCGGCAGCGATCTCGGTTCGGCGGTCGTCTGCCTTGCCGTAGATCTCCTTGATCTCGAGCAGCTCCTCCCTGATCAGTGCGGCGATCTTCGCCTCATCGCCGAGCAACGTCCGCAGCTCGCCGATGCGTTCCTGGAGATCCCTGTACTCGTCCTCGACCCGCTTGCGCTCAAGGCCGGTGAGCGCCCGCAGCCGGAGGTCGAGGATCGCCTGGGCCTGCAGCTCGCTGAGCTCGAACCGCGCGATGAGACCCGCACGGGCCTCGTCGGCGTCGTCGGCGGCGCGGATGAGGGCAATCACCTCGTCGAGGTTGTCGAGCGCAATGAGATAGCCCTCGAGCACGTGGGCGCGAGCCAGCGCCTGGCGCAGCTCGTACTGGGACCTGCGGGTGACGACCTGCTTCTGAAAGTCGAGGTAGTGCGTGACGAACTCGAGGAGAGAGAGCGTCCGGGGCACACCGTCTACGAGAGCGACTGCGTTGAACCCGAACGTCGTCTGGAGCGCCGTGTGCTTGAACAGCTTGTTGAGAGCGACCTGTGGGATCGCCTCGCGCTTGAGCTCGATCTGAACGCGCATGCCGCTCTTGTCCGAGTAGTCCTGGAGATCCGAGACCTCGGTGATCACCTTCTCGCGGACGAGATCGGCGATCTTGGCGATCACGCCCCCGTCGCCACCCTTCTTCACGCCGTACGGCAGCTCGGTGACGATGATCGCGTTCTTGCCTCCCCGCAGCTCCTCCACGTGCGCACGCGCCCGCATGACGATCCGCCCCCGGCCCGTCCGGTACGCGTCACGGATGCCTGACCGGCCCACGACGATGGCGCCCGTCGGGAAGTCGGGGCCCTTCACGTGCTTCATGAGGTCCTCGACGCTCGCGGACGGCTTGTCGATCAGCGCCACGACGGCGTCGATCGTCTCGCCGAGATTGTGTGGGGGGATGTTGGTCGCCATTCCGACCGCGATTCCCGACGAGCCGTTGACGAGGAGGTTCGGGAAGCGCGCCGGTAGCGGAATGGGCTCTTTCCGCGACTCGTCGTAGTTCGGGACGAAGTCGACGGTGTCCATGTCGATGTCCCGCAGCATCTCCGTCGCCAGCTTCGTGAGCCGGCACTCGGTGTACCGCTCGGCAGCGGGCGGGTCGTCGTCGATCGAGCCGAAGTTCCCCTGCCCGTCGACGAGCGGGTAGCGCAAGGAAAACGACTGGACGAGCCGCGCCAGCGCGTCGTAGATCGAGCTGGAGTCGTGAGGGTGGTACTTGCCCATGACGTCGCCCGTGACGCGGGCGCACTTGACGTAGGGACGGTTGGGCTGATGGCCGGCATCGTGCATCGCCCACAGCACGCGGCGGTGGACGGGCTTCAACCCATCGCGCACGTCGGGCAGCGCGCGGCCGACGATGACGCTCATCGCGTAGTCGAGGTAGCTCGAGCGCATCTCCTGCTCGAGCTCGCGCGACTCGATACGACCCGCGCCGAGCGGTTCTACAACTTCAGACATCGAGGAACCTCACGTCCTTCGCGTTCTGCTCGATGAAGAGGCGGCGCGGCTCGACCTGGTCCCCCATGAGCGTCGAGAACACGCGGTCGGCTGCGGCAGCGTCTTCCACGTCGACGCGGATCAGCATTCGCTTCGCCGGGTCCATCGTCGTCTCCCAGAGCTGCTCGGGGTTCATCTCCCCGAGGCCCTTGAACCGGCTGATCTGCATACCCGCCTTCGCGAGGTCGAGTGACCGCGCTCGGAGCTCCTCGAACGTCTCGGCCCGCGACGACTTCTCACCGAACGACACCGTGAAGGGCGGCAGGCCGACGACTTCCCCGGCCTTCGCATACGCCCTCTGGACCGACCCGTACGTCGGTGAGCCGAGCATGGCCACCGGCAGCGCGACGGTGTGCGCAGTGCTCGTCTCGGTCTCCACGACGCGCACCTGAAGTACGTCGTCGAGCTCGTGCTGGACCTCGAGCTCGTAGCCGTTGGGGGGAATCGAGGCGACAAGCGCAGCGGCGTCAGGCGAATCGCCACTCTCGGCCTCGATGAGACCGTGGGAGATCGCAAAGCGGGCTGCTGGCCCGAACTCTGCCTCGAGCTTTGCCGCCCATGCCTCGAGATGGCCGAGGTCGCGCACGAGCCGCGCCCACCGCGCCTCCGTGAGCGGCGTCTCCTTGTCGTCGCGGGCCATCACCGTCATGTCCTTGACGCGCTCGCGCACCAGAAGATCCTCCAGCTGGGCGTCCTTCTCGAAGTACATCCCCCTGCTGCCGAGCTTCACGTGGTAGAGCGGCGGCACCGCGATGAACACGTGGCCTCGCTCGAAGAGCTCGGGCATCGTGCGGTAGAGGAAGGTGAGCACGAGGGTACGGATGTGCGCGCCGTCGACGTCGGCGTCCGTCATCACGATCACGCGGCCGTACCGCAGGTTGGCGATGTCGAACTCGTCGCCGAAGCCGGTGCCGATCGCCGTGATCATCGCCTGGATCTCGGTGTTCGACAGCACCTTGTTGATGCGGTTCTTCTCGGAGTTGATGATCTTCCCGCGCAGCGGCAGGATCGCCTGCGTCATACGGTCGCGCGCCTGCTTCGCCGAGCCGCCGGCGGAGTCGCCTTCGACGATGAAGAGCTCCGCCGAGTCGGGATCCTTGATCGTGCAGTCGGCGAGCTTCCCCGGGAGTGAGGAGTTCTCGAGCGCGCTCTTGCGCCGGGTGAGCTCGCGGGCCTTCCGGGCAGCCTGGCGGGCGTTGCGGGCGGCAACAGCCTTCTGGACGATCTGGCGAGCTTCGGGGCGATGCTCCTCGAGGAACTCGGCGAACCGCTGGTTCACCACGCGCTCAACGAGGCCCGCGACTCCCGGGTTGCCGAGCTTCGTCTTCGTCTGCCCCTCGAACTGCGGGTTGCGCAGCTTGATGGAGATGACCGCAGCAAGCCCCTCGCGGGCGTCCTCGCCTTCGAGGTTGTCGTCCTTCTCTTTTAGCAGGCCTTCCTGGCGCGCGTACTGGTTGAGCGTGCGCGTCAGAGCGGCGCGGAAACCCTGGAGATGGGTTCCGCCTTCCGTCGTGTTGATGTTGTTCGCGAAGGAGAACACCGACTCGACGTACGAGCTGTTCCATTGCATGGCGACCTCGACGGCGCCGTCGTCGCCCTCGCCCTCGAAGTAGACGATGTGCTTGTGCACCGGGTCCTTGGACTCGTTGACGTACGCGACGAAGTCCCGGATCCCGCCCTCGTAAAGGAACTCGTCGGTGCGGCCGCCGGCGCGCTCGTCGCGCAGGACGATGCGAAGACCGCGGGTCAAGAAGGCTGTCTCGCGCAGGCGCTGGAGAAGCGTCGCGGCGTCCAGCTCGGTGTCCTCGAAGACCTCCGAGTCGGGAAGGAAGGAGATCGTGGTGCCCGATTCGCCCTTCGGCGCAACGCCGACCGTCTCGACCTTCGTGGTGGGCTCTCCGCGGGCGAACTCCTGGCGATACACCTTGCCGTCGCGGCGGACTTCGGCGACGAGCCACTCGGAGAGCGCGTTCACGACGGAAACGCCCACGCCGTGCAGGCCGCCGGACACCTTGTAGCCATCGCCGCCGAACTTCCCTCCGGCGTGGAGCTTCGTGAGCACAACGGTGAGCGCAGGCATCCCTTGGTCGGCGATGACGTCCACGGGGATGCCCGCGCCGGCATCGCGGACCGTCAAGGAGTTGTCAGGGTGGATCGTCACGTCGACGAGGTCGTTTCTCCCGGCGAGGGCCTCGTCGACCGCGTTGTCGACCACCTCGTAGACGAGGTGGTGAAGGCCTCTCGAGCCAGTCGAGCCGATGTACATGCCGGGTCGCAGGCGAACCGGCTCGAGGCCCTCGAGGACGGTGATGTCCTTTGCGGTATAGGCTGCTTCCGCCATCAAAAAAAGCCCTGCAAATAGCGCATTTTCGGGCTCACTTGAGTGTATCAGAAACGGCGGTCGTCGCGGGCGGTCGCGAGGCTCAGCGCGGCCGCTTTCGCGACCTCTTCGCGGAGCTCGTCGTCAGCGATCGGCGAGGCGAGCTCCCGCGCCTTCGCGACCTCGTCAGCGGAAGGCTCAACCGCTTGCAGGCGGGTCTCGCCGGAAGCGTCGGCGGCGTGTTCGGGCAGGTGCCCTGGGGCAAAGCGGAGCCCCTTCGGCGCATCCGTCTCCAGCGCGCCCGCGAGCTGCTGAAGGACGACGGCAGCGAGCTGCGTGAGCTCGAACGCCCACGCCGAGGAGCTCGTCGAGATGTGCAGCACCCCGTCCCGTGAGATGCGCGCCGGCCAGGCGTTCCGCGCCACCTCGTCTCCTACGGCGTCGGGCCAGGCGGCCACGACCGCCGGCATCGAGCCCGTGGCGCCGAACCGACGCAGCTCCCGGTCGAGGCTGTCTCCGAGCCGCTCCATCACGCGGCCTGCACCCGCCCCGGGGTCACCTCGAGCAGCTGGTCCGGCTGTCCCGGTAGCGCGCCCGTTGCCGCAGCGGTGACGAGGACCTGCGAGCCGTCGCGGATGCGTTCCAGAAGCGCTGCTCGGCGATCGCCGTCGAGCTCGGACAGGACGTCGTCGAGGAGCAGAAGCGGCGGCACGCCGTGCCTCTCCGACAGCAACTCCGCCTCCGCAAGCAGCAGCGCGAGCACCGCCATCCGCTGCTCGCCCTGTGAGCCGTGCGTTCGCAGCTCGCGTTCGCGGGCAGTGATCCGCACCTCGTCGTGGTGCGGGCCTACGCCTGTCAGGCCGCGGTCGAGGTCTACCGCAAAGCGCTCTTCGAGCACGCTCGCAGTCACGTGCGAAGGGTCGTACGCGAGCGCGGCTCCGGAAAGGCCGAGCTCGCCGGCGGATTCGGCGAATCGGGGCGAAAGGGCATCGATGGCCGCGGCTCGAGCGTCGCCCAGCGCGCGTGCGGCATCGAGGAGAAGGTCGTTCCACGGCTCGGCGGTGTCGGGCCGCACAGCGCCGGCCGAGACGCGGCGGAGCGCGGCGTTTCGTTGCGCCAACGCCTCTGCGTATTCGCCTGCGAGCGTGGCGCGCGCGGGGAAGAGACGCTGCGTGACGCGGTCGACGTACGCGCGGCGGACGGCGGGGCCGCCCTTGACGACGGCGAGCCGGTCCGGCGTGAACACCAGCGTGGCCGCGGACGCACGCACCCGCTCGAGCGAAAGGACGGCGCCACCGTTGATCTTCGCGCGCTTCCCCTCACCAGCGCGAAAGGCGACCTCGAGCGTCACCGCGCCGGCATCGCCGGTGCCGTCGGCGCGGACGTCGAATCCGGCGCTGCCGTAGCGCACGAGGTTCGCGTCGAGCCGCGTCCGCGGCGAGAACCCCTGCGTCGCGACGTGGAGCGACTCGAGCAGGTTCGTCTTGCCTGCCCCGTTGGGGCCGGAGGCGAGGATGAGCCCGGGCGCGAGCTCGAGGTCGAGGGCAGCGTACGAGCGGAAGTCGCGAAGTGTGAGGTGCGAAACGATCAGTCGGGCAGCCGGATGGGCATGATGAGATACCGAAAGCCTTCCTCCGGGCCGTGGAGCAGTCCCGGCCGCAGCGGGTTGATCAGCCGCAGTTGGATCTCGTCACCGCCGATGGAGTCGATGCCGTCCTGCAGATACGCGGCGTTGAAGCCGATCTCGAGCGGCTCGCCGGAGTAAGCAACGGGCAGCGACTCCCGAGCCTCGCCGACATCCGGCGTCTGCACGGAGATCGTGAGCTCGCCCTCTGCCAGCCGGAGCCGAAGCGGTGACGAGCGGTGCGCCATCACCGCCATCCGGCGGACGACCTCGAGCAGCTCGCCGCGAGGCAGCGTGAGGTCGACCGTGAACTCCGCGGTGTCGGGAATGAGCTTTGTGTAGTCGGGGAACTGCCCGTCGATCTTGCGTGACGTGAGCCAGACGCCGTCACATCCGAACGCGACGTGGTTGTCCAGCAGCGCCAGCTCGATCTGCCCGCCGCCGCCCGCGATCCGGCGCAGCTCGTCGAGAGCGCGAGCGGGGACGATGGCCTCGAGCTGCGGCGCATCCGGCGGAAGCTCCGTTTCCTTCACGGACAGCCGGTAGGAGTCGGTGGCGACCATCGCGAGCTTGCCGGAGTCCAACCGTACGAGCACCCCCGTCAACACAGGCCGCGACTCGTCGCGCCCTGCCGCCCTGCCGACGCACGCGATCGCCTCGAGCAGCGGCGCCGCGTCGAGCGTCGAGGTGGGGGCGCCCTCTACTTCGGGCAGCCGCGGAAAGTCTTCGACGGCATACGTGCGCAACCGGTACGACGCCGACCCGCTCGTAACACGGAGCGAGCTCTCCTCGGCGTGGTACTCGATCTCGACCTCGTTCGACGGCAGCTGCCGGACGATGTCGGCGAACAACCTGCCCGGCGCGACGACTCCTCCTTCGCCGGCCACGTCCGCGTCGAGCGACGTGCGGAGCGACAGCTCCATGTCGGTTGCCGACAGCTCGAGCTTCCCCGCCGCAGCCTGCATGAGGACGCCCGCAAAGATCTGGACGGACGGGCGCATCGAGAGGCCCCTGCCCACGACCCCGAGCTTCTCGGCAAGCTCACTCTTGCCGCACGTCAGCTTCAGACTTGTGTCTACAACCATTTCTGTAGTCATACAAGAACCTCGTAGTAGTCGTAGGGGTTGTGGGACCGTTGATAGAGGGCTGAAAGCCCTGCGTACGGCAAGGTCGCGGTTGTGGGAGTGGGTGTGGAGAGAAACGGGTGGACCCACAGAGGTCGGAGAGGCAAGGTCGCGAGCTGTGGGGTCATTGGACTTGCTTCACACGTGCGGTGAGCTCTTGCACGAGGTTGTACACAGAGCGATCCTGCTTGATGAGGGTTGCGATCTTCGAGGTTGCGTGCATCACCGTCGTGTGGTCACGGCCGCCGAACGCCTTGCCGATCTTCGGTAGCGAGGAGTCGGTGAGCTCGCGCGAGAGGTACATCGCGACCTGGCGCGGGTAGACGATGTTCTGAGACTTCTTCTTCCCGCAGAGCTCGGTGATGCTGAGGGAGAAGCGCTGTGAGACGACCTCTTGGATCCCTTCGATCGACACCTGCGCGACCTCCCCTTGCGGGAAGACGTCTTTGAGCACGTCCTGCGAGAGCTCGACGGTCATGGCGCGACCCGTGAGCGACGAGAACGCCACGACTCGCGTGAGCGCGCCCTCGAGCTCGCGGATGTTCGTGGAGATGCGGCTCGCGATGAACGTCAGCACCTGCGGGTCGGAGACCGAGATCGAGTCGGTGTGCACCTTCTTGCGGAGGATGGCGATCCGCGTCTCGAGATCGGGCGGCTGGATGTCCGTGATCAGCCCCCATTCGAACCGCGACCGGAGACGAGCCTCGAGCGTGGCGATCTCGCGCGGCGGCCGGTCGGACGAGATGATGATCTGGCTGCCCGACTCATAGAGGCTGTTGAACGTATGGAAGAACTCCTCCTGGATCCGCTCCTTGTGCTCGAAGAACTGCACGTCGTCGATCAGCAGCACGTCGTAGTTCCGGTAGCGCTGCTTGAAACCCTCGATGCGCCGGTCGCGGAGCGAGTTGATGAAGTCGTTCATGAAGGTCTCGCTCGTCACGTAGCGCACGGAGAGCCGGCTGGCGTGCTCGGTGACGTAGTGCGCGATCGCCTGGAGCAGGTGGGTCTTGCCGAGGCCGGTCGAGCCGTAGATGAAGAGCGGGTTGTACGCCCTCGCCGGTGTTTCGGCGACGGCGAGCGCCGCGGCATGCGCGAAGCGGTTCGACGACCCGATGACGAACAGGTCGAAGGTGTACTTCGGGTTGAGGCCGACCGCGGCCTCGCGCTGGGGCTGCTCCTCGCCGGCTGCCACCAGCGAGTCGTCGATGACGAGCCTTACCGCGCGGTCGCGTCCCCCGGATGCGTCGCGGGCGGCAGCACGGATCAGGTCGAGAAAGTGGCCCTCGATCCACTCGCGCGTGAAGTTGTTCGGTACCGCGAGGACGAGGGCGTCTCGCTCCTCGGTCGCCTTGACCTCCCCGAACCACGTACGGTACGTCGAGTCGTTCAGAGCGCCCCGGAGCCGACCGGCGACCTCATTCCACAACGACCCGGAGGTCAGCTCGCTCGGTTGCTCCACGCCTGGGGGTCCTGCTCCTCGGCTCGACGACAAGTGTTCGAGCATACCACCGGTCGGATGGGCGGACAACGGCTGGAAATCGACCGCGCCCGTGGCCAAAAAGGGTGCAATTAGCAGGCACTTCTGCGAAAACCAAGAGCGTATTCCACAGGTGTGGAATGTGTCAGTTGCCTCTGAAGACAACGCACCAGTACCCGGCCGGTTGCGGGGACTTTCGACCGCAGCGGGCTCTCGCGGACGGCTGTGGACAACTTCTTCTGAGAGCGGTTGTCTATACTCCGCGGCCGCGGACGGGCCGGTCTCGCCCGCACTCCCTGGATCATGAAACGCACCTACCAGCCCAATGTGCGCCGGCGGAAGCGCAAGCACGGATTCCGGGCGCGGATGTCGACGCGAGCCGGCCGGGCGATCCTCAAGCGCCGCCGCGCGCGGGGCCGCAAGCGACTCTCCGCCTGAGCTCGCGCAACAGCATCTAGGCTGACGACGAATGCACCGTCGGCACCGGCTCACCCGCTCGCAGGACTTCGATGCCGTCTACCGCAAGGGCCGATCGACGTCGACCCGCCACCTCGTCCTCTACTGGTTTCCTCGCGAAGAGGCGGACGACGAGCCGCGCCTCGGGCTCGCCGTTCCGAAAGGTACCGGCACGGCCGTTCAGCGCAACCGCATGAAACGCAGGCTCCGCGAGCTCTGGCGGGACCGGCTCGAGCGCGTCCCGGCAGGCTGCGACTACGTGCTCGTCGTGAGGCCCGGCCTCATCGAGGCATCCGCTGCTCAGGACGCGAGCTGGCTCGGCGAGCACATGGACGAGCTCCTCACGAAGGTGGCGGCGTGAGAGTCGTCAGCATGGTTCTGCGCACGCTGGCGCCCTCACCGGGCGTGGCCGGCGCGCCGACCTGCAAGTACCATCCGACGTGCTCGGAGTACTCCGCCGCTGCGCTCCGCAAGCACGGCCCGCTCAAGGGCTCCGCGAAGACGGCCTGGCGCCTCCTGCGCTGCAACCCCTGGAGCCGCGGCGGGGTGGACCACCCATGACGCTCGCCGTGATCGTGGCCGGCGTCCTCGGGCCGATCGAGGACTTCCTCGCGGCGGTCATCGACTGGCTCGGCCCGCACGGGCCCATTGGCCTGCCCTGGGCCTGGGCGATCGTCGCGCTGACGGTGCTCGTGCGGATGGCGCTCGTGCCACTCACCGTGAAGCAGATCCACTCGATGCAGAACCTCCAGCGGCACGCGCCGGAGATGAAGGAGATCCAGCGGAAGTACAAGGGCGACCGCGCGAAGATGAACCAGGAATTGATGGCGTTCTACAAGGAGAACAACATCAACCCGGCGTCGTCCTGCCTGCCGATCGTCTTCCAGATACCGATCTTCATCGCGCTCTTCTTCGTGCTGCGCGACTTCGAGGACACGACGGATTACGTGAAGGGCGACGACCTCGAATGGCTCGGGCTCGTCACCATCACTGAACCGGCGAGCGAGGGTTGGGGCGTGCTGCTGCTCGTCATCTACGTCGCGAGCCAGCTCGCGTCCACGTATTTCATGTCGGCGACGATGGAGCGCACTCAGCGCCTGATCTTCTTCGCCCTGCCCTTCCTCGTCCTGCCGTTCATCGTGAACTTCGAGGCGGGCCTCGTCCTCTACTGGGCGACGACGAACCTCTGGACGGTCGGCCAGGGCGTCGTCACTCGGCGGCTCGTGCCGCGCACAAAGGTCGCGCCGCAGAAGAAGAGCTCACGGACGCCGCCCCGCGCCGGGACGGCAGCGGCGGCCACTGAGGCACGCGTGGCGCCGGAGCCGGCGACGGTGCCGGACTCCCAGCCGTCCCAGCCGCGCCGCGTGAAGCGAAAGAAGAAGCGCGGCGGCAGGCGATGAGCGCGGACGACGCATTCCTCGAAGTCGAAGCCTCGGGTGAGACCATCGGCGAGGCCAAGTGGCAGGCGATGCGCGAGCTCGAGCGGCTCCATCCGGGCGTCGACCGCAACGCGGTCACGTTCGACGTGCTGACGGAAGGAGAGCGTGGACTGCTCGGCGTGGGCACGTCACCCGCACGTGTGCTGGCGCGGGTGGAGAGGACCGCCGTTCGCGAGGCGGCAGCCTCCGGCGGCGCCGAGTCTCCTCTCGGCGAGCTCTTGCGAGACGTCGTCGACCGGGT
>JBKJWA010000263.1:0-4642 GCA_046716705.1 Gaiellaceae bacterium | reverse complement strand
CGCCGCGGCCGGCGCCGTGGCGGGCGCGCTCCTCCTGCCCGCAGGAGAGCGGGCGCACCGCGCGGGCTCGCTGCTCGTGCTCGCCTACGCCGCGATGCTCGCGGTCAGTGGCCTCCACGCGGCCGTCCGCTTCCGGTCGCCCACCGTCGCCCTGCTCCACCCGCCCGCGGTGATCGCGACCCACGCCGCCTATCTCTCCGGCTTCCTGCGCGGCCTCCTCGGCCCCTCGTCACCGCCGGGCCGCTGACCCGTGGCCGTCGAGGTCGAGCCGCTCCAGGACGCCCGGCAGGAGCGCCGCCCAGTCGAAGCGGCCGCGGTACTCGAGAGCAAGGCGCCGCCGTCGTCTCCATTCCTCCGGCGAGTCGAGGCCGCGAGCGATAGCGTCGCCCAGCCCCGAGGCGTCGAACGGCGCCAGCTCGGCGCCAGCCTCCCGCTCCAGCTCCGCCGCGTTCGGCGGGACGGGCGTGAGCACCACCGGCAAGCCGGCAGCGAGGTACGCCTTGAGCTTCCCCGGGTCGGCGTAGGTCGTGAAGCTATGCGGGCGGTACGGGGCGACGGCCAGCGAGGCGGCGGCGAGGATCCGCACCACGTCTCGGTACTCGGGAACGAAGCCGTGGAAGCAGACCGTGTCCTCGAGGCCGAGCGCGGCGGCGCGCGCTCGCAGGTCCGCCTCCAGCGGCCCGCCGCCTACGACGTCGGCGGAGACCTCGACGCCGCGTCCCCTGAGCAGTGCGAGTGCCTCGAGCAGCGTCCACCCCCTGGCGCGCCACGAGATGCCCCACTGCGGATGCCGTCCTCGGGAACGGTCTCGACTCGGTCGAGCCACGCGCCCATGGGGACGATCTCCGTGCGGCCGTCGCCCTGCAGGCCGTGACGGGCGTTCCGGGCGTCGCGCGCCGCCTCTGAGAGCTCGACCCGGGCGTCGGCGCGCAGGCAGCAGAGCCGATCGAGACGATCGTAGATGCGTGTCGCGACCGTCCCGGCGCCGAAGCGGTCCGGCACGAAGTCGACCGACCACAGGACGATCGTCCGCGCCCGGCCAAAGCGACGGGCGACGAGACCGCGGGCGCACGCGAGCGGGTTGAAGCCGAACCACGCGTCGACCTTCGGCGGCAGCGGGGGGACGAGCGGATCGAGGGCGAAGGACAGCGGGGGCTTGAGGAGCAGTGGGACCGCCCGCTCTTCGACGAGCCGACCCGCCTCGTACCTCGCGACCACGTGCTGCGTCCCTTGCTCCGGTGTCAGCGGATGGAACGCCGTGAACACGTCCAGGCCGCCGGCGACGAGGTGGTCACGCAGTGCTTGTGCAGGGCCGTCCGCAAATCCGTTCGCCACGATCGCGCACGTCGGCGCTTTCACTGGTTCATGACACGGCGACGGTGTGGGGCGCCCAGCGGGCACGCGAGAAGCCGGGCGAGCGGCGATCGCCCACGGCGTGCACTCTAGATGCTCCGGCGGCCGGGTACGGTTCGCCGGGCATGCCTGGTTCATCGCTCAGCGTCGTCATCCCGGCCTACAACGAGGCGGCGCACCTCCCTGCGACGATCGACGCGCTTGTCTGCGCTCTGGAAGGAAGCGGATTCGAGGCCGAGCTCGTCCTCGTGGACGATGGCTCGACGGACGGCAGCGCGGAGATCGCCCGCTCCGCCGCGGTGGGACGCATCCCGTTGCGCGTCCTCACTCAGCCGAACCGCGGCCGCTTCGAAGCCCGCCGGGCTGGCGTCACGGCGGCCGCTGCCGACCTCGTGCTGCTGCTCGACGCGCGCGTGCGTCTGCTCGCCGGAGCGCTCGATTTCGTACATCGCCGGGTCGAGCGTGGTGAGGACGTCTGGAACGGCCACGTGCTGGTCAACGCCGACGACGACCTCGGCGTCTTCTGGCGCCTACTGGCAGAGCTCGCATGGGGCGACTACTTCGACGAGCCGCGGACGACGAGCTTCGGCGTCGAGGAGTTCGACCGCTTCCCGAAAGGTACGACGTGTTTCCTTACCCCCCGCGACCTGTTCCTGTGGGGCTTGGGTCAGTTCCGCAGCCGCTACCGCGACACGCGCTTGGCGAACGACGACACGCCCGTCCTACGAGCGATAGCAAGCCGTCGGCGCATCGGCATCTCGCCCCGGTTCGCCTGCGTGTACACCCCGCGTGCGTCCCTCGGGCGCTTCTTCCGCCACGCCGTCCATCGTGGGGCGGTGTTCCTCGACGGCCACGCAACGCCTGCCTCGCGCTTCTTCCCTGTTACCGTCGCCTTCTTTCCGATCAGTGCGGCGCTTGCCGTCTCAGCCCTGCGGCGCCCCCTTGTCGCGCCCGCCGCGCTTGGCGCCTGCGGCGTGACGGCCGCAGGGTACGGGGCGTACGCCGGCCGTTCCCGGCGGGAGATCCGCGCGCTGGCGCTCGTGACGCCCCTGTACGCGCTGGGACACGGGCTGGGAATGTGGCACGGCGCGGTCGAGCTCCTGCGGTGGCGGATCGCCAGGTGATCCTCGTCGTCTTCGGCACTACCGGGGAACTGATCAAGCTGGCCCCGGTCCTGGTTCGCCTCGGTCAGCGCGGGCGTCCGTACCGCATCGCGACCACCGGGCAGCAAGTCGAGCAGATTACTCTCTTTCTGGAGCAGTTCGGGCTGGACGCCCCCGATTTATGGTTGGCGCGCGGGGCCGACGGGCGCGACCTGCGGAAGATCGGCGACATCCCCGGCTGGCTCGCCGTTGTGGCGCGCTCGTACCGGCGGCATCGGCGCAGCATGAGGAGAGACCTCGCTGCCGGCCCCGGCCGACCGCTCGTGCTCGTTCACGGCGACACGATGACGACGGTGCTGGGTGCGCTGATGGGGCGGTCGCTGCACGCTCCTGTCGCCCACATCGAGAGCGGGTTGCGCAGCGGCGATCTGCGACACCCGTTCCCCGAGGAATTGAACCGCCGCGCTGCGTCGGCTCTCGCCCGTATTCACTACGCGCCGGGAGCGTGGGCGGCTTCCAACCTGCGCAACGGCGCGGTGGTGGACACCGGCTCGAACACGATCCGCGACAGCCTCGAGCTGGTGTCTATTGCCGAGCCGCCCTTTCCGCTTCCACGCGAGCCGTTCGGCATCGTGTCGCTGCACCGCTTCGAGCTGCTGCGAAGCCGGCGCCTGCTCTCGGAAACGCTCGCGGCGCTCGCCGAGGCTGCCGGGCGAACTCCCCTCCTGTTCGTCAATCATCCGGTGACGGCCGCCGCGATCGAGCGTTACGGCCTTGCGGCGCACTTCGACCCGATCCGTTTCCGTCGCATTGAACGCCTGCCCTTCTTCGACTTCGTCCGCGTCGAGCGCCGCTGCGCGTTCGTGGTCACGGACAGTGGGGGCAGTCAGGAGGAGTGCTTCTACCTCGATCGGCCTTGCCTCCTCCACCGCGTGCGCACGGAACGCCCGGAAGGTCTGGGTGAGAACGCCGTGCTGTCCGGGATGTCCGCCGGCGCACTGCGTGACTTCCTTCGCGACCCGAGCCGCTACCGGCGCCGGTCTGCGCTTCCCTCCGCGTCTCCCTCGGAGATCATCGTCGACGACCTGAAACGCCGCGGATTCGCCTGACCTCCACCCCGTCGACCGTGTCGCGGGCAGGCTGGCCGGACACGGCCGACGCGAACAGCGTCACGGTGTGCCCTGGGGCGGCGAGCGCCCGCGCCACCTCCTCCGTAAAGACCTCCGCCCCGCCCGCGAGCGGGTGCGCCGTGTCCTTCCAGTTGAGGATGAGGATGCGCACGCGCGCGCCCGGCGCCGCTCAGAAGCCGGGGTCGTCTTCCGTGAGGTGCGCCTCGAGGTCCGTCACGCCCTGGGCTCGCTCGGTCCGGAATCCCGACACGCGGATCGCGTCCTCGGAGGACGTGGGCGCTGAATCAGCCTTCAGCCCGAGCAGCGAGTAGCCGCGCGGCACCTGGACGAGCACGGAGACCTCGGTTGGCCCGTGGAGCGTGAACGGCTGCTCGGTGCCCGTCTCGTCGGCCACACGCAACACCCGCGGGCCGCCCGGTGGCGGCTCGGCGAGGAAGGACAGCCGCAGGACTCCTGCCTTCCTGGCGCGGATGCCGGCGTAGGCCACGCCCGACGGCGAGATGAGCGCGTAGCGGAGCCGGCCGGGGTCCAGCAGCTCGGGCTCGCTGAAGCCCGTGGGCAGCGTCACGAGCGCAGGCGCCGAATCGGCGACGACCTGCCACACCGACGTCCCGCCCGGGACCCGCTCGACCAGCCGGTACCCCCTGCCCCAGTCGGCATCGACGACCGGGTCGACCGCCTCGAAGTAGCTCAAGGCGTCGGGGTGCGTGACGATGGCCGTCACGCCGAGCAGGGCGAGCTGCTCGGCGGCGCCCGGCTGGCCCGGGTGGACGACCATGCGGCGCGCGTCGTCGCCCGGCGTTCCCGGCGGCGCCCCGTTCAGGAGCGGCCGGCCGTGGGCGTGCTGCCACACGAGGTAGTCGCGGAAGTCGCCGGAGCCCACGAGCGGGTACTCCGCGACGATCCCCTGCGGCGTGCGCTCGAGCGCGGCGTACTCCGCGGGCGTCTCGTCCGTGTGCAGGAGGTTCTTCGCCGGGAGCACCGTGAGCTCCAGGAAGGACACGACGAGCGCCACGCCGACGACGGCCGCGACGGCCACCCGCCCCGCTCCGGCGC
>JBKJWA010000262.1:0-3083 GCA_046716705.1 Gaiellaceae bacterium | reverse complement strand
GGATGGCGGAGGCGACGATGCGCGGCGCAGCGGACGGTGGCGCCGATGTCGCGGACGTCGGGATGATCGGCACGGAGATGCTCTACCACGCGGTCGGCTCGCTCGGGCTCGACGGCGGCATCGTCGTGACCGCGTCGCACAATCCGAAGGAGTACACCGGGATGAAGATCGTACGGCGCGGGGCCCTGCCGGTTGGGGGTGAGTCCGGGCTCATGGAGATCGCGCGGCGCACGGCCGGCGGCTTCGGCCCACCCGCGCAGGTAGGGGCGGTCGAGGCCCACGACGTCTACCCGGGCTGGGTGGACAAGGTGATGTCGTTCGTCGACGTCGCCGGCATCCGGCCGCTGCGGGTCGTGATCGACGCGGCGAACGGCATGGCGGGGGCGATGCTGCCCCCCGTGCTCGAGCGGCTGCCCGTTGCGGCCGTGTGCTGCCACTTCGAGCCGGCCGGGTCGTTCCCGAACCACGAGCCGAACCCCCTGCTGCCCGAGAACCGCGAGTTCATCGTCGCGCAGGTGCTCGAGGCGGAGGCCGACCTCGGCATCGCGTTCGACGGCGACGCCGACCGGTGCTTCTTCGTCGACGACACCGGCGAGTTCGTGCCCGGCGACTTCGTGACTGCCCTCTTCGCCGAGTCGGTGCTGGCAAACGAGCCCGGCGGGAAGGTGATCTACGACGTGCGCGCCAGTTGGGCCGTGGCGGAGACCGTCGAGCGCGCCGGAGGCATCCCGCTCGCCAACCGCGTCGGGCACGCGTTCATCAAGCACCGCATGCGCTCCGAGGACGCGGTGTTCGCCGGCGAGGTCTCGGGCCACTACTACTTCCGCGATTTCTTCCAGGCTGACACCGGTGTCGTGCCCTTCCTGCTCATGCTCGAGCTCGTCTCACGTGCCGGCAAGCCCCTCTCCGAGATCCTCCGCCCGTATCGCGAGCGCTACTTCATCACCGGCGAGATCAACTCCACCGTCTCCGACGTGCCCGTGAAGCTTCAGGAGCTGAAAGAGCGATTCGGCCGCGAGGGCCGCGTCTCTCACCTCGACGGCGTGTCCGTAGACGGCGACGACTGGCACTTCAACGTCCGGCCGTCGAACACCGAGCCGCTGCTTCGGCTGAACCTCGAAGCGCGTTCGCAGGAGCTCTTGGAGTCGAAGCGCGACGAGGTGCTCGCCGTGATCCGGTCGTGAGAGCTCGCGACCTTGGCATTGCCATCGGCGATCTCGAGCCGGGCAAGCTGAACGCGATCACCGACGTGGCAGGAGTTCGAGTGGGCCACACGACGCTGGTCGAGGGAGAGAGCGTTCGCACGGGTGTCACCGTCGTCGTCCCCGACAGGCTTCCAGCCTTTGCCGGCTTCTTCAGGCTCAACGGTAACGGCGAGGTCACGGGCGTGCAGTGGATGCGAGAGTCCGGCCTGCTGACCACGCCGATCGCGCTGACCAACACCCACTCGGTAGGCGCTGCCCACGAGGCGCTCGTGGCCGCAGCGCTCGAAGGCGACAGGAGCACGTGGAGCCTGCCCGTCGTCGCCGAGACCTGGGATGGCGTGCTCAACGACGTCAACGGCTTCCACGTGCGACCAGAGCATGTGCGAGCGGCGCTCGACGAGGCGACCGCCGGCCCGGTCGCCGAGGGAAACGTCGGCGGCGGCACCGGCATGATCTGCCACGGCTTCAAAGGCGGCATCGGGACGGCGTCGCGAACCGCCGGCGACTACGCCGTCGGCGTGCTTCTCCAGGCGAATCACGGGACGCGGGCACGGCTCACGATCGACGGCGTGCCGGTGGGACGCATGATCGGCCCCGACCGCGTCGCGCTACCGCCGCGGCCGGCGCAGGGCGAGGGTGTCGGGTCGATCGTCGTCGTCGTCGCCACGGACGCGCCACTGCTGCCGCACCAGTGCGAGCGCGTGGCCACGCGCGCGATGCTCGGGGTGGCCCGCGTGGGCGGCGCCGGCGAGACCTCCAGCGGCGACTTCGCCATCGCGCTCTCGACCACGCCCACGCAGCGGGTAGAGCCGGTGCCGGAGGAGGCGATGAACCCGCTCTTCTACGCCGTGATCGAGGCGACGGAGGAGGCGATCGTCAACGCGCTGCTTGCCGCCGAGACGATGACCGGACGGGGCGGTGCGACCGTGCACGGGCTCGACGCCGAGTTGCTGGCCGACGTGATGCAGAGCTAGCGCCGCGGCCAGCGTGTGCGGTTGCCGGCGTAGAAGCCCTTGCGGAGGACGAGGGTCGCGCGCAGCGACATGTCTCGACGACGATAACCCGTAGCATCGCGGCGTGAGCCTGGAGCTCGGCCGCCTCTCCGATCGCAAGCCGCCGTTCAAGTACTCGGCGCTCGACCGTGTGGGCTTCTCCGACACCGATGCCCAGGGGATCGTCTACTACGGCCGGTACCTGCCGTACTTCGACCTCGCCCGGGTCGAGTACCACCGGCATCTCGGCATGGAGTACAACGGGCCGCGCGAGCGCGAGTTCGTGATGCGCGCGTGCACCATCGAGTACCTCGCGCCCGCCCGGTTCGACGATCTCGTCGAGACCTTCATCCGCGTCTCGCGCATCGGACGGACGAGCGTGACCTACGAGTGCGCCGCCTACCGGCTTCGCGACGACGTGCTCATGGTCACCGCCCACCAGACGCTCGTGCTCGTCGAGCTCGCCACGCACACGGCGGCGCCGGTGCCCGAGTCGTTCCGCGAGACGATCCGCGCATTCGAGAGTCACGACCTCGAGGAATGAGTCACCCGTTCGGGCGCAAAGTGCCTGGAAATAGCGTCGCAGACGGGGTCATTCCCCCGAACGGGTAGCACCACTCGTCTCGGCTGTATCCCTCAGACGAGGGATTCGCAGACGAACACGTCGGTCAGGTGGCGAAAGTCGAGGGGCTCGGGGAGGCTCGAGAGCACATCGCGTACCTCGTTGAGGAACTCGTGTCGCTGTGCGGGCGCCATGGCGCCGACGAAGCTTTGCGACGCAACACGGTCGACGTATTCGTCGCGCGTCAAGCGCTCCGAGTACCGCCACGTCCTGGCTTCGAGCTGGCCTAGCACAGCGCGCCACCGGTCCTCCCCGGAGGGGAAC
>JBKJWA010000261.1:0-32912 GCA_046716705.1 Gaiellaceae bacterium | reverse complement strand
GTCTGGCACTGGGTCTGGCACCTAGACATGTCCGGAATAGACTGGCGCCGTGCCCGGGCCTCTCGTCGCACGCTGGCGCTCGTGGTCACTCGAGCCGCCCCGCGCCGGAGCGGTGACGACGGCACGGGCGGACGTGGAGAACGCCGGAGTGGCCACTTGGGGTGACGACATCTCAGCCTCGTACCACTGGCTCGACGAGCGCGGCAACGCCATCGTCTGGGACGGGATTCGCAGCGCGCTCCCAGGCCCTGTTGCGCCCGGCGAACGCGTCTCGCTCGAGATCGCCGTGCGAGCGCCGATGCCGCCGGCGCGGTACGGCTTCGCGCTCGACCTCGTCGCCGAGCACCGCGCCTGGTTCGGCGAGCTCGGGGAGAACGACGCGCCGAGCGAGGCTGTAGACGTGCTGCCGCGCGTCGACGCAACGTCACTGCGCGATGTCGCAACCGTCCATCCGTCTTCGACCACGCTTGAATGGGAGAGCCGCGTGCTGGAGCTCCACGCCGAGGGGTACGCGGTCGTCGCCGGCGCGATCGACGCCCCACGACGCCTCCGCAAGCGGCTCGCGCCGTGGGCGCCCGGCCCCGGACGCGTCCCGGGCTTCGCCCACGCGTTGCTATGCCCGTCCGTGCTGCACGAAGTCGAGCTCGAGCGCCTCCCCGACGTCGAGGGGCTCGCTGCCTTCCGCGCGCCCACGGACGAGCCGTGGGTCTACGACGCCTCGCTCGTGCTCAGGCCCTCCTAGAGCTCGACGGCGATGCTGTCGTCGATCCGCCGGAAGACGAGCGCGCCGATCGCGAGCGACACGGCAGCTGCCACCACGAGGTAGATCACGTCACCCGCCGCCGGCATTTCGCCGTAGAAGAGCGGATCGCGCAACGCGTAGAGCGGCGGCGTGAGCGGGTTTGCCCAACGCAGGAGATCGACGACGAGGTCGTAGTCCTCGAGGCCGCCGGGCAACTCCTCAAGCGAGTAGAGGATCGGCGTGAGGAAGAACCACGGGAGGAGGAGCGCCGCCAGCAGGTGCTCCACGTCGCGGAAGACCACGTTCGCCGCGGCGACCGCCAGCGCCATACCGGCCACGAGCACGACGATCGCGGCCGCGACGGGAATCGACAGCAACACGGTGTCGCGCGTCCGGTCGAGGACGATCGCGTTGACGACGATCAACCCGCCGAGCAACACGGCAAACGGCACAAGCTGTGTCGCGACGACCGAGAACGCCACGAGCTGCCGCGGAAAGCGCACCTTCTTGATCAGCTCTGCGTAGTCGAGCATCGACCGCGCGGCGCCGGTGAGGGACGACGAGACGAAGAGCCACACGCTGAGCCCGCAGAGCAGGAACAGCGGGTAGCGGTCGATCGACGTCACCTCCCAGAGCAGCGAGAAGACGAGGACGTAGATCGCGGCCAGCATGATCGGGTTCACGAGCGACCAGGCGACGCCGAAGATCGTGCCCTTGTAGCGGGCGCGCAGATCGCGGCGGAAGAGGCTGCCGAAGAGCTCGCGGTAGCGGATCAGATCCGCGTAGACGCTCATGCGCGCCCCTCGCCGGCTGCGGCTCCCGGGCGGCGAGGCCGCCCTCCGCCGTAGCCTGCCGCCGCTCGCGGCGGGATCCTGCGGGCTCGGCGCTTGGCCGTACCCGACGTACTGTCCTTCGCGCCGCGCCCTTGTCTCCCTTGCGAGCGACGGCCGAGGAACGCGCAAGCCGTGCTCTGATCGGCAGACGTCACGAGAGCAGTCTACGAGCGTAGACGGAGACGCCTGAGTACCCGTGGCAGGTCTGGGAGAAGAACGTCGCGGCGCTGCGCCCCATGCCGGGCAGGCGCAGGAGGCGGCCGGCGATCCTCCGGCCGGCGAGCTCGCCGTACCCTTCTGCCTGCTCGACGCGCCGCACGACGAGGGCCGAGCGCGCGAACGCCCAGAGGTACGCGTAGAGCGTGTGCACGTGCTCGTTGATGCCGAAGCCCTTCTCTTCGGCCTGGTCGGGCACGTCGGCCGCGGCGCCGAGGGCCCGCGTGCCCTCGTTCAGCGCGCAAACCCAGCCGCCCTTGCGGGTGACGCGCGCCATCTCGCGCACCATCGCCGTCAGGTCGAGCGCATGGTGGAGCGCGGCGACGCAGTACGTAACGTCGAATGCCTCGGAGGCGAAGGGAAGGTGCTCCCCGTCGGCCTGGACGCGGCCGAACGCGCCGACCCGCGCCTCGTAGAAGGCACCACGACCTAGTCCGATCACCGGGTCGGCGAGGATGTCCGTCGCCACGTACTCGCAGCCGAGCGGCACTACGTGCTGCGCCGCCCACGCCTTCGCCGCTCCCACCTCGAGCACCCGCATGCCCGGACGCACGTAGTGATCGAGCAGCAGCGAGAACGAGTGCTCCGTCGCGCGCCAGTTCTTGTCGTCCCAGCCGAGATCGCGGTTGAGGTACGGGAGATGGGCGTCGATCTCGTCGTCGCGCTCGTACCAGCCCTGCGCCTTCGCCATCGCCGGCCAGCCCTCGATCTCGCGCCGCTTGGCATGGATGCCGGGCAGGCGGTCGTCGAGCATCCGCGGCATGCCGTCTTCCACAGGGAACGCTGCGCCGCAGCTGCGGCAGCGCAGCGTTGAGCCGTCCGCATCGAGTGAGCTGCGGCAGACGGAGCAGCGCAGCAGCTCGAGCAGCGTGGGCGTCACGGGCACGGCGTACTCTGTACCGGAAAGGACGGCCACACACGTGCTTAACAGCAGCTCACTACCGTTTTCGCCATGAGCGCCGTCGCAGCCATCGTCGCCCTCCCGGTCGCCGCGCTGACGATCTGGGCGCTGCTGCGAAACGGCCTTGGCGGCCGCCTCGTGGCCACCCCGTCGGGCGACCGCTGGCACCAGCAGGAGACACCGCTCCACGGCGGCGTCGGCATCTTCCTCGGCCTGCTCGCAGGGATCGGTGCCTGTCTCCTCGCAGGCGCGATCGAGCCGACTTGGGAGCTCGGGGGCATCGCCGGCGGGGCAGCGGTCATCTTCGCGTTCGGCCTGCTCGACGATCTGCGCTCACTGCCGCCACCGGTGAAGCTCGCAGGCCAGTTCGCCGCGGCCGGCGTCGTGCTCGCGTCGGGGATCCGCGTGGAGATCGTCGAGAACGACGTCGCCGCCACCGCCCTCGGCCTGCTGTGGCTCGTGGCGATCACGAACGCCTTCAACCTCCTCGACAACATGGACGGGCTGGCCGGGAGCCTCGCCGTCGTGGCCGCCGTCTTCTTCGCGATCGACGCCGTCTGGATCCACGACGACGAGCTCCTGCTCGTGGTTTCGCTCGCACTGGCGCTCGCGGTGGCCGGCTTCCTCCTGTTCAACTTCCGCCCCCGAAAGCCCGCTGCTGTGTTCATGGGCGACTCGGGCAGCCAGGTGATCGGGCTCACCCTGGCAGCACTCGGCCTCGCGACGAGCTGGAAGGTGGCGGAATCGACGATCGCCACTCTCATCATCCCGATGCTCGTGCTCGCGGTACCGATCCTCGACACGGCGCTCGTCACCGCAGTCCGGCTCGTGGAGGGGCGGCCGATCCACCAGGGAGGCCGCGACCACGCGTCCCACCGGCTCGTGCGCAGCGGCATCTCCGAGAAGGGCACCGTCGTCCTGCTGACTGCGATCGCCGCCGGGCTCGGGCTGACGAGCCTCGCCTACTCGGGGCTCGACAACGGGTGGGTGACGCTCGTCGGCGTGCTCGTGACGTTCGCGCTGCTCGTCCAGCTCGCCGGCTTCCTGACGGACATCGACGAGGGCGAGCGCGTGGTCGACGGCCGTCCCGTTGCCCTGTGGCGCATCCTCCTCAGCCCTCGCCGGCTCGTGGAGGTGCTCGTCGACTTCGCCCTCATCACCGCCTCGTTCACGATCGCGTACCTGCTGTTCGTGGACGGCTCGGGCACGGACTACGAGAAGCACATCTTCCTCGTCTCGCTGCCGGCGATCCTCTTCGCGCGCTACCTCTGTTTCATCCCCGCCGGCCTCTACAGCGGTGTCTGGCGCTTCGCCGGCGCGCGCGAGGCAGCCGCGATCGCCTTCGCCGTCATCGTCTCGCAGGGGCTCGCGTACGGGATCGTGTGGTTCACGAGCCGTCCCTTCGGGGACTTCCCGCAGCGGATCTACGTGCTCGACGCGCTCATCGCGCTCGTCCTCGTGGGCGCTTCTCGCTTCGCCGAACGCGCGATGTTCCGCGCCCATGCGTCCTTCCGCGACCGGCACGAGCGGCGGCGGACGCTGCTCGTCGGCGCCGGTCGCAGCGGCCGGAGCCTGTTGCGCGAGCTGCGCGAGACGCCGGGTGAGCACGTCGTCGGCTTCGTGGACGACGACGCCAGGCTCCGGAGTCGGCGCATGCAGGGCGTGCCAGTGCTCGGCTCGCTCCGCGACATCGAGCGCGTCCTTGCGCAGTCCCGCCCCGATCTCGTGCTCGTGACGATCCCGGCGGCCCCGCGCGACGTCCTCGACGGGGTGGTGCAAGCATGCAAGCGGGCGCAAGTACCCTGCAGATTCGTGCGCAGGGACCTCGACGTAGATCCACTCGTCGCGTTGGGCGCCGCGGTCGAATGACGTCCCCCGCCGCCCCGGCGGCGGCTGCCGGCGACCGCACCTGGCTCGATCGCGCGTACGCCGCCCTGCCACTCGCGACGATCTTCATCTGGCTCGCATCGCTTTATGCGTACCAGTCGTGGCGGCACACGTCGCCGTGGCTCTTCACCGACGAGCTCGAGCTGACGCAGCTGTCGCGGAGCATCGCGGAGACCGGTGAGGCGGCCAGGCGCGGCGAGCCGCACTTCTTCGAGACGCTCTACACGTACCTAACCGCGCCCGCCTGGTGGATCGACTCGACGTCATCCGCGTACGACCTCGTCCGCTACATCGGCGTCTTCACGATGACGGCGGTCGTCTTCCCCACGTACTTCCTCGCGCGGACGATCGTCGGCAAGCCCGCGGGGCTGTTCGCCGCGACTGCCACCGCAACCGTGCCCGCGCTCGCCTACTCGCAGGTCATCTCAGAAGAGGCGCTCGCGTATCCGTACGCGGCTCTCTGCTTCTTCCTTATCGCCAAGGCGATCGTGGCGCAGACGCGCTGGTGGATCGCCGGCGCGGTGGTCGCGTGTCTCGTCGCCCCGCTCGTGCGGGCCGAGCTGGGCGTGATCGCCGTCGCGTTCCCGCTCGCCGGGTTCTTCTACTTCCTCACGAGCGACGCCGGACGGCGCTGGCGCGCGTCGTGGACGGCCTGGGACTGGGTCGGCGCCGTGGTGCTGACAACGGGCGCGGTCATCTTCTTCTCAGCCGTTGCGGGCAACTTCTCACAGAGCTGGCTGATCGCTACCGGCCACTACCGCGGGCGGATGATCGAGTACGGCGTCTGGGCCGGCGGCGCCTTCGTCATCGGCCTGGGTGTCCTGCCGGTCGTGGCCGCCCTCGCGGGGCTCATCCGTCCCAAAGGCGAGGAGCGGACGCCGGCGCTGCGCGCGTTCACCGCGCTCCTTTCCGCCGCACTCCTGTGCTTCGGCCTCTACACCGCCGTCAAGGCCTCGTATCTCTCGACGGCTTTCGGCACGGTCATCGTCGAGCGGAACCTCATCTATCTCATCCCGCTCGTCTTCGTCGGCACCGCCCTCTGGCTCGAGCGGCCGCAGCTGCGCTGGGTGCCCCTCGCGGCCGCGGCCGCCTTCGTCGCGTACCTGCTCGTGTCGGCCAACTACGCGCTCGAGAACGTCCCGTACTCGGACGCGCTCGGTCTCGCCATCGCGCAGATGTCCAACCGCAACTTCTCGTTCACCGACAGCGCCGTCCAGTGGGCACTGATCATGACGCTCGCAGTGTCGGTGCTGCTGCTCGTCCTGCCGACATTGCTCGGAGCCCGCCGGACGGCCGCGCGGGCGGTGGTCGGGCTGACGGCTGCGCTCGTCTTAGCCTGGACGCTCACGGGCCAGATCTCCGCTGCCAAGTACTCGAACGACGCGGGCGACCTCATCACACGTAACTACCCGAAGCCGCTCACGTGGCTCGACGACATCACGGGCGGCGAGCCGGTCGTGTACCTCGGGCAGAACATCAACACCGGCGCGGCCCTCGGGGTCTGGCTGACCGAGTTCTGGAACCGTTCGCTGAAGCACGTGTGGAGCATCGACGGCACGGCGCCCGGCCCCGGGCCGGTTCTCACGCCCGACCTCGTAGCGACGGACGGCCGGCTGGCCCCCGACCCGGGAGCGCGCTATGTCCTCGCCGAGCGGGGCGTCGACGTGGACGGCGAGCTCGTCGGGCGACCGCCCGAGACCGGCCGCTGGTTCGTCTACAAGCTCGACGGGCCGCTGCGCCTCGCTCACGCCGAGACAGGCATCTTCGTCGACGGCTGGATGGGCGCCGAGAGCGCGTACAACCAGTACGCCTCGCCGAGCGGCAAGGGAGGGAACATGGTCGTGAGGATCGGCCGGTGGGCTTGGGGCGGGCCCGACAAGCCCGGCCGGGTGCTGATCCGCGTCGGAACGCTCGTCAAGGGCGCCGACAAGCAGCCGCACCTCGGCAAGGTGACCGCGACACGGCGCTGGACGATCCACAGCCTCTCGCGGGCGACGTTCGTCATTCCGGCGCCGGCGCCGCCCTTCCGCGTGGAGGTGACGGTGCGGCCGACGTTCTCGCCGTCGGACTACGAGGGCGAATCCGACCGGCGCGAGCTCGGGGCGCAGGTCGGATACCTGTTTGTCCCCCGCGGGTCGCGCTGAGGTTAGAGCGCCTTGAGGCGCTCGGGGTGCTTGCGGACGAAGCGGAAGATGCCACGCCAGTGCCACAGCGTTCGCTTCGTGAAGAAGCTCTTGTCGGTCGCCGCATCCCAGCGGTGACGCACGACGGCTTCGGGCACGTACCAGCGTTCCCAACCCGCCTTCGCCGCGCGGTAGCAGAGGTCGATCTCCTCGCCGTACATGCGGAAGCCCTCATCGAAGCCGCCCAGCTCGTCGAGCATCGCGCGGCGCAGCATGAGACAGCCGCCGAGCATCCAATCGGTCTCGACAGGCTCGGTGGGACGCACGTCGAGGAGGTAGTGGTCACGCTGGTGCTCGAGCGGCGGGCGCAGGCGGCGGAGGGGCGTGCGACGGACGAGCGTGCCTCTCACGGTCGGGAAGCGGCGTCGCGAGGGCTGCCACGAGCCGTCTTCGTTCACGAGCTGCGGCCCTGCGACGCCGCAGCGTGGGTGTGTCTCCATGAATTCGTCGAGGACGGCGATCGCCCCAGGCTTGGGCACCGCGTCGGGATTCGAGACGAGGACGAGCTCGCCGCTGGTCGCCCGCGTGCCCGCGTTGATGTTCGCCGCGTAGCCCGTCGGCCGGCCGTTCTCGATCACGCGCGCACCGAGTGCATCCGCGGGGGCGGAGCCCGCCGTGTTCGCGATCACGACCACTTCGTCCACCTGCGGGACGAGGGTAGGCAGCGACTCGGCGAGCTCCTCGCGGTGGCCGTGGCTGACGACGACGGCCGAGACCTTCACCCGCCGAGCACCTCGAGGTAGACATCGACGGTGCGGCGCGCGGTCTCCTCCCACGTGAACAGGCGTGCGCGGTCGAGGCCCGCGGCGACCAGCAGGTCGCGCTCGGCGAGCGCTCGCCGTATGCCATCCGCCAGCCGCTCGGGCTCGACGAAGATCGCGGCCCCCCCGGCCACCTCGCGCAGCGCGACGTCGGGCGCTGCGACGACCGGCGTCCCTGAAGCCATCGCCTCCAGCACGGGCAGGCCGAAGCCCTCGTAGCGGGACGGCATCACGAGGCACGCCGCGCCGCGATAGAGCTCGACGAGCTCCTCTTGCGTCACGTAGCCCCGGACCTGCGCGCCACGACGGTTGAGCTCCCGCGCGAGCTCTCCGTCGCGCACAGGCCCGGCGACGACGAGCTGTAACCCGACCTCGGAGGCAGCGACGGCCGCGGCCAACGGGTTCTTGCGCTTCTCGACAGAGCCCACGAGCAACACGTATTCGCCGGGTCTGCCGTCGCCCGCCGAGAACGCGGGATCCGCGCCGTGCGACGTAACGGTGATCTTCTCAGGTGCGATGCCGTACAGCTCGACGATGTCGCCCTTCGTCCGCTCGGACACCGCTAGGACCTGCGCCGCACGCCTGGCCGAGCGCGGCACGACGGTCTTGAACACGAGGCGGTCGTGCAGCGGCATCACCGAAGGGTCGCGCTCGAACGAGAGGTCGTGGATCGTGACCACAGCCGGACACGGGCACCGCAGCGGCAGCGCATGCTGGAAGTGCGCCAGCGCCGGACGTAGCCGGTTCAGCGTGTGAGGCACCGACCATGCCATGCGCAGCTCCTGGAAGCGGGCAGGCACGTGCACCGCTTCGACCCCGTGGGGCACGAGATCGGGCCGCCGCGTGAGCGCAGCGAACCGGAGCCTGTCCCCGCCCGCCGCCGCCAGGTGACGCAGGAGGTTCGAGACGTACGTCTCGTCTCCCGTGCGCCGACGGCCGAGGACGTCCGCGTCGATCACGACGAGGCTCATCCGGCCACTTCACGGTAGACGTCGACGGTGGCGCGTGCGGCCTGGTCCCACGAGAACGCGCGCGCTCGTTCGAGGCCGCGGCGGCGAAGCTCCGCATGTCGTCCCACCGCTTCCGCTATCCCTGCAGCGATCGCCGCCGGGTCGTACGGGTCGACGAGCACCGCGGCGCCGCCGGCGGTCTCCTCGGTCGCGCCGCCCCGGCTAGTCACGACGGGCGTCCCGCACGCCATGGCCTCCGCGATCGGTAGGCCGAAGCCCTCGTACAGCGACGCGTAGACAAGACACTTCGCGCCGCGGTACAGACGCGCGAGCTCTTCATCGGGCACTCGGCCGAGCCAGCCCGCGATCTGCACCCCACCCCAGCCCTGTGCACCGACCACGCGCAGCTCGGCACCGGACAACCTCGCGGCCTCCTGCACGCGCTCGAGGTTCTTCCGCGGCTCGAGCGTGCCCACCGCGAGCACGTAGTCGCCCTCGGCCGCGGGGCCGTCCATCGAGAAGACCTCGGCGACGCCGTTCGGTATCACCGTCACCTTGTCCGGCGGCGTGCCGAGCAGCTCGACCAGCTCGCGCTTCGTGAGCTCGGAGACGGCGATGATCCGGCTCGCCGCGCGCACCACCCGAGGTACGCACAAGCGGCTGTAGAGCCGCGTCCATGGGTTAAAGGTCTCCGGGTGGCGCAGGACGGCGAGATCGTGGACGGTTACGACGAGCGGCATCGGTGAAAGTGGCCCGCGGAACGTCGGGCAGTGGAGGACGTCGACTCCCTTGCGCTCAGCCATGCGGGGAAGGACGACCGGGTACCACCACGCGTCGCGGTAGACGGTCGCGAGGTGGCCGGATCCGCGGTGGCCGAGGCGAACGAGGACGACGTCGTCGAGCGCGTCGATGCCGTCGATGTAGCGCGCGGTGCCGGCGCGGGTCTGGTCGAGCGCCGAGACGTCGAGACCGACGCGCATCACGAGGCGTCGAGATAGGCGTCGAGGAAGACCCGGCCAGTGTGCGACCACGAGAATCGCGCGGCATGCGCGACGCCGCGAGCGACGAGCTCGTCCCGCCGGTCGAGCGCAATCTCGATCGCCGTGGCGACGGCGGGCGGGCTCTCGGGGTCGGCGCGCACAGCAGCATCGCCGCAGGCCTCGTCCATCGACCCATGCGACGAGCAGACGACCGGCGCGCCACAGGCCATCGCCTCGATCACCGGCAACCCGAATCCCTCGAAGCGCGACGGGTAGGCAAAAACCGCCGCCCCGCGGTACAGGCGTGCGAGCTCCTCGTCGTCGACGTAGCCAAGCCTCACGATCCCCAGCCGATCGAGCGCCGGCTGTTCGCCCCACCCTTCGGCGCCGACCACCGCCAGCGAGACATCGTCGCGACCCAGGAGCGCCTGCGCCTCGACGAGCGCTGCGAGGTTCTTGCGCGGCTCGAGCGTCGCCACGGTGAGGACGTAGTCGCCGCCGAGGTCGGCCTTCGCGCCGTCGCTCGTGAAGACGGCGTCCACGCCGGGCAGCGCCACGTGCACGCGATCGGCGGATACCCCGAGCAGGTCGACGACCTCGCGCGCCGTGAACGCCGAGTTCGCGAAGATGAGATCGCAGGTGCGTGCCGCGTTCCGGTATTTCGCCGAGTGCATGCGGCGCGTCCGGCCCTGCACCCACTCGGCGTGGCGCAGGGGCACGAGGTCGTGAATCGTCGTCGCGCGGATCCCGCGTCGCTGAGGCGGGTACATCCAGTCCGAGAAGTGGAGGACGTCGATCGGGCCGAGGAAGCGCTCCACGGCGGGCTTCCCGAGCTTGCTCCAGCCCTGGCGCCAGAAGTGCGCGAACGGGAGGAGCTGGAGCGAGATCTCGACGGGGATGCCGGCGAGCGCTGCGGGGATCGCCCTCTTCCCCTGCGGGCTCGTCGGCGCGAAGGCGACGATCTCGTGCTCGCCGGCGGCTGCCTCGGCCAGCCCCGCGAGCGACCCGCGGAGGTACGTGCCGATCCCTGACCGCGGATGCGAGAGCGGGCTGACGTCGAAGGCGATCCTCACGGCTCGTACGTGAAGCGGTTGAAGTGCAGGCCCAGCTGGCGCGGGTCCGGGTTCTCGCCATCGGTCACCTCGCGCGGTATCGCCGTGCGGTCGACCTCGAACCGTACGACGCATTTCCCGTTCTCCGACTCGATCGGAATGCGCATCTGCACCGACGTGACCCGGGGGTCGACGATCACGCGTTTGATCACGCGGCCGCCCACTCGGGCACTGAGGATGTTCGGTGTATCGAACAGGGCCGCGTCGCTCTGCACCTCGACCTCGAGCGTCCCACCACGACACTCGTGGCGCGTGTAGGTCACGTTCTTGCCCGACCACGTGTCCTGTGGATAGAGCCCGTCGACGAAGGCAACTTGGCGGAGCGGGCCGTGAACCCGATAGAGAGCCAGGCGCTTGATCCCGTCTTCGCCGACCAGAGTGCCTCCGAACTCACCGGTCGCGTCGGTGACCACGAACGACACCGGCACGCGGTCTCCGTCGGGCCGGCGCACGTAGCCCGTGCTTCTGTCGATCGAGACAGGCGTCTGCGCCAGCCCGCCGGGAACGGCTGGTCCCGTCGTGTAGATGTCGCCGATGCTGCGGCTGAAGATCTCGTTCTCCCAGATCGTGAACTTGTCGGAGGTGCCGGTCCACAGGAACGCCACGTCGGCATCCCGCCCCACCGAGCGGTCGATCCAATCGCGATCTTCTATCGCGATCCCGCCGAACAGGTGTTGCGCCGAGCGGAACCGGTGCTGATCCACGATCGGATGCTGGGAGAGCGCGAAGTACAGGAGCACGAACGCCGGCAGCGCGAGCGCGTACCGCCGGGGAACAAAGAGGAAGGCCGCAGCAGCGACGAGGCAGCCGGCGAGGACAACCAGATCTGCATTCGACAGGGACAGTCCCTGTTCGACGAGCCACCCGAGCGGGAGCAGCGCCGCGGTGTCTGACACCGCGTTGAGTCCGATGAAGTCCTCGTACGGGATGACGAGCGGCAGCCCGGCGGCGAGGAATGCCGCAATCGCTGTTGCTACCTGAGGTCTCGGCGCTCCGCGCTCGACCCACACGAGCAGCGCGATAAGGAACAGTGATCCGACGTAGAACGTGTTTCGCTCCGAGATGCGGAACGTCTGCTCCGAGGCGAACACGGCCGCTACGAGCACGAGCCAAAAGAACAGGCTGAGGGCGGCGCCGACGAAGGTCCGGTCGCGCTCCGTCAACTGCCGCGGTATGAGCGCCAGGAGGATGAGCGCCGCGAAGGGAATCACGCCGAGGGCGAGGCTGAGCTCTCCGACGTGGTACACGAACCACTTCGCAACCTCCCGAACGGAGTAGTCGGCACGGCCCGCAACCTCGTACGCTCCGAAGATGCCAAGGGGCGACCGGCCTCTTGCCAGCTGGACGGCGAGGATCGCCACGAAGCCTGCGGCAGCGACGCCGTAGAGGAGCGCGTAGCGGCGGAAGGCGGCCCGCCCGGCGACGTAGAACGGCGCGGTCAGAAGCGCCGGCAGCAGTGCGACCGCTTGCTGGCGCGTGAGGTACGCGACGAGGCAGGCGCCGAGAACAGTGGCCGTTCGCAGCGGCGTCGGCCGCTCGAGCCACAGCACCATCGCAAGCGCCGTACAGAGAAACAGCGGATAGAACGCGTTCTCCGTCATCAGCGTCGCCGTGTAGACCATCGCCGGCACGGCCACCGTCAGCGCCGCCGCCACGAGCGCGAGCGGCTCGGCGAGCACGCGGCGGGCGAGGAAGTACGCAGGCACGGCCGCGAGCGACATGACGAGCGCGTTGATCGCCTTTGCGGCCGCGTACGCCTGCGGCACCGACTCGAAGAGCGCCCACGCCGGCGCTATCAGCGCGGGGTAGACGATGCCGTACGCCGCCGTTGCCTCGCCGCGGACGAGGAAGCGACCCGAGTCGGCGAGGCTCTTCGCGAGCTCGGAGTAGATGAGCTCGTCGACCATGATCCACGGCGCGGGCGTGCCGCGGCCGAACACGTAGCGGACGAGCGTCGAGACCGTGACGATGCCCGCGAGCCAGACCCACGCCGGGACGCGGGCGAGGCGACTAGCCAAGCTCAGCCTCACGCAGGCGGGCCGCCAGCTCCTTCGCCTCGGGATCGTCAGGACCGATGCCGACGTCGGCCGCGGCGCCCGCGACCTCGCGTGCAACAGCTTCCCGCACGCCCTCGCCTCCCGCTGTCTCCTCGAGCGCTGCGACGTAGAGGTCGGCGACCCGTTCGACGTCGTGCTCGGTCCTGGCAAGCTCGCGCGCGGCTGCGCTCATCGCTCGGCGCGCCTCGGCGTCGGCGAGCAGACGCTCGAGCTCGGCGGCAAGCGTCTCCATTTCGTGCTCGTCGGCGGCCACTTTCACGGCCACCGTGTCAGGCAGCTCGGAGAACCAGCCGACGTCGGTGACCACGAGCGGCTTGCCGATCGATAGCGCGCGGACGACGGTGCCCGACGTCTCGCCCATCGTCGGCGAGCGCAGTGAAACGACGACATCGCAGGACTCCATGAGCGACCAGAGCCGCTCCTCGCCGACATATCCTTCACGCGTCACGCCCTCGGGCGCCTCGAGATCGGCGAGCCGTCGCGATGCGCCGCCGACGAGGATCAGCCGCGCCTCGGGGAGCCGTTCGCGGAGCCGCGCGAACGCCGCGTACAGCTGCGGAATGCGCTTGCTCTCGTTCACGTGGCCGAAGCAGCCGATGCGCTTTCCGTCGGTCGTCGTCACCCCTTCGTGCGTCCAGGCAGGGTGGGGAATGCGCGCGATCGGCCCCTCGTAGCCGGCAGCCCGTGCCCCTTCCTCCACGTAGCGCGAGTGGACGACGAGGCTCTGCGAGAGCCTGAGGATCTCGCCCGCAAGCGGAAAGTCCTGAGGCCGCGACTCCCACAGAGGGGGAATCCGGTTGTCGAGCACGCCGTACGCGAGGAGCCGGCCGGCGAGGCCGTGCTCTGCCTCCATTGCGGCGAGGTAGCCGGCCGCGTCTCCGCGGGCGAGGGTGATGCCCGCAACGAGGTGATGGAGGACGAGCTCGTGGAGCACGACGACGCCTGGGCGGCGGCGAAGAGCTTCGACGATCCAGCCGTGCGCCTCCGGGTCGTTGCCGACGTGGTAGAGGGCGACGTCCGCCTTCGGCGCGCGGCGGAAGCGCCCGGGGCGAGCGAGCTCGACGTCGATCCTCTCCCGAAGCGCCGGCAGCAGCAGCTCGCTGTAGTCGGCGATCCCCGAGCGCGACGGCGGCAGGGGCGAGTAGTAGGCGACCTTCATGCGAGCAGCCGGTCGATGGCGCGATCCCACGTGAGCTGCTCGGCGACCCGGCGGCCCGCCTGTCCCCACGTCCGTGCGTCGTCGACGTGTTCCCGCAGCCAGGCGCAGGCTTCGGCCACGGCGAGTGGTCGCGGCTCGCAGACGAGCCCCGTGCGGCGGTCGTCCACGACCTCGAGCGGCCCGCCGGCGTCGGCGGTCGTGATGACGGGCTTCTCAGCGAGGAACGCTTCGAAGGGCACCATGCCGAAGTCCTCGTCCACGGGCGCGTAGAAGACGGCGAGGCAGCGCGCGTAGAGGTCGGTGAGCTCCGCATCGCTCACGCGGCCGGAGAACGTCACGCGCCCGTCGAGCCCCTTCTTCGCGGCCAGCTCCTGGAGGCGTGCGCGGTCGGGGCCGTCCCCGGCGACCACCCCACGCAGGGTGGGGTCTGCTGCGAGCGCCTCGAGCAGCAGGTCGACCCGCTTCGCGCGGTCGAGTCGACCCACGGAGAGCACGAAGTCGCCGTACTCGTCGCAGCGGTAGTCGAGGTGCTGCGGAGGGTGAGGCATCACCTCGGCGGCGATGTCCGTCGAGCGCGCGAGGCGGTCGGCGACGTTTTGGGACGTGGCGAAGACACGGCGGGCCTCACCGAGACAGACGCGATCGAGGCGTTGCACCTGCCGGCGTAGTGCCCGGTCGGGCGGCGACTCGGAGAACTGGCCGAGCTCCGTGCGGTCGAGCTCGTATGCCTGGCGGAACTGGTGGAGCAGCCAGACCACCTTGTTCGGATGCCGCACGCAGTACGACGGGAACTTCGTCGCAATCACCATGTCGATCGCGCGGCCGTCCGCTTCGGTCAGGTCGGAAAGCCGCCAGAGGAACGCCTGGCTCAGCACGCGCGCGCCCGGGTACCACTTGAAGGGGAGCGTGACGACGTCTGCCTCGTGGCCACGCTGACGGAGTTCCTCCGTGAGGTCGTCCGCGAAGATCTCGGCGCCGCCGCGCTCGAACGGCACCTGAGGGCGGCAGACCGCGATCCTCACGGCCGTGTCCGGTTCGCCTGGCAGTGGGGAGACCCCGCCTCCCCGACCCACGGCGTGAGCCTAGCCGCGATATCGCGGCCCATGGGTGACGCAACTGTGCCGAGAGCGTTCATCACGTCCGGGCGACGATCGCGTAGTCGAGCGGCCCGAACAAGAGCTCGTTCAGCCTGCGCACGTTCCCGGCGATGAGTAGATCGTCGGGAACGGCCAGGCGCTCCTCTGGCTCGTTGAGAAATCGCGTCGCCACCTTGCGGAATCCCGCTTGCTCCGCCAGCAGGACGAGCGTCTCTGGGACGAGCGGTTGCGCGTGCGTGAGATCGGCGAAGTAGCTGCGGAGCGCCAGGGGCGAGAGCGGGTTGATCGTCTCGGCGACGAGGAGGCCGCCCTGCCGGAGCTTCACAGCCGCGAGCTCGAGTAGCCGGACGAGCGTCGCGGGAGGCAGGTGCTCGACGACCTGTGCGGCGAAGACACCCCCGAGCGAACCCTCGTCGAGGCCCTCGAGGTAGGCCACGGCATCCGCCTGCTCGACGTCGAGTCCCTCACCGGCGGCGTACGCGACCATGTCCGCGTCGGCGTCGATCCCCCGAGCCTCGACGCCCACCTCGCGCAGCAGCGAGAGGAACTCGCCGCGCCCGCAACCGATGTCGAGCACGGGACCGGCATCGCGGAAGTCGTCGACGTAGGGACGCTGACGGTCGCGGACGGCGGCCGTGGAGCCCCGCATCCGCGCCTCGAACGCGAAGTAGTCGGGCACGGCCGCCGCAGCCGGCTGCGCGGCCACCGTCATCGTGGGCGCCGACGTGCCGCCCCTCCGCTCGATGCGCCGCAGCCGCTCTTCGAGCTCGACGAGCGCGCGGCGGCTCGCCTCCTCACCGTCCTTTGCACGGTCGGCGGCTTCGTAGAGGCCGTCGACGAGCTTCAGGACGGCGTCGTTGAATGCGCGCTGCTCGGCAGCGAGCGGCTCGACATACCACCGGAGCAGCGGCCGCAGGAGCCGTTTGACGGGATACGCGATCGCGCCCTTGAGGCCTGGTCGCCGCTCCAACGGACGCTCGGCCGAGACCGGCCACATCCGTTCGGCCTGGGCGCGCCACGTCGCACGTGCGCCCTCCGGGCCGGCGCCGCCACGGCGGATCTCCTCGCGGAGATGCTCGAACAGCACGACGGCGTCCACCTCCGCCGACGGCGAAGCCTGTGCAGACGCACCATCGTGCCCGCCGCCGTCCGGCATGGCCGCATGGTACTTCCAGCCTGTTACGGCACGGTAAGCGCCGGTACGCTCGCGCGATGCGCGTCGGTCTGAGCTTGCTCACGCTCGTTCCGGGCGTCGTCGGAGGCTCGGAGACGTACGCGCGCGAGCTCTGCCGTGCCCTGGCGCGCGTCGGGGAGCTCGACTACGCGGCGTTTGTCCCCACGCTCGCCCCCGCTGCCGGCCACGGGTTGCCGACGACGGTCGTCCCCGAGTACCGCGCTCGCACGACGACTGCGGGTCGTGTCGCCGCGATGTCGCTCGCGACGGCGATACCGGCGCCAGTTCGCCGCCGGTTCGGTCGCGCAGGCCTCGGCGCGCTCCACTTCCCGCTCAGCGTCATGATTCCCCGCGTCGACGCGCCGCCCACGGTGACGACCGTGCACGACCTGCAGCACGAGCTCTACCCGGCGTTCTTCTCGCGCGCGGAGCTCGCCTATCGCCGAGTCGTCTACGGCTGGACTGTGAAGCGCAGCCGCCTGCTGATCGCCATCTCCGAGCACGCGCGGTCGACGTTGCTCGAGCGGTACGGGCTCGCGCCGGAGCGCGTGCGCACGATTCATCTCGGCATCGACCACGAACGCTTCACGCCTGACAAGCGTGACCGCGAGCCTTTCCTCCTCTATCCAGCGAACCGCTGGCCGCACAAGAATCACGCCCGGCTCTTCGACGCGTTCGCGCTCGCGCGACGGGACCGGCCCGACCTCCGGCTCGTCCTCACCGGGCAGGGACACGAGCGGGCGCGGCTACCCGAAGCCGTGGAGTGGCGAGGCCACGTGTCGGCGGACGAGCTCCTCGACCTGTACCGCCGTGCCGCCTGCCTCGTGTTTCCCAGCCTGTACGAGGGCTTTGGCCTACCCCCTCTCGAGGCGATGGCGTGCAGGTGCCCCGTCGCCTCGTCGAACGCGACCTCGCTCCCCGAGGTCTGCGGCGCGGCCGCCGAGTACTTCGACCCGCTGTCGGCCCAGGACATGGCCGACGCGATCCTCCGCGCGCTCGACGGCCGGCTCGTGGAGCGAGGCCTGGAGCAGGCGGCGGGCTTCACATGGGACGCTTGCGCCCACGCCCACGACGCCGTGTACCGAGACGTCGCTAGCGCCTGACGAAGGCGAGACGAACAACGTCGCCGTCTGCCGCCGCCACCTCGCGGCCGAGCAGCCCATAGAGGGGGCCGAGCGGCACGAGCCACGGGAACGAGCGCACGTACGCGTCGTTCCAGTTCGGCGCCATGCGCACGACGTCGCGCGAGACGAGCTCGAGCTCCGGCGCGGCCGCTACAAGGGCGTCGACACGTGCCGAGTCGTACCAGCGCTGGAAGAACGTACGGCCGCCTGCGGGCTCGTTCGCATAGACGGGCGCGTCGCGCCAATCCTCGCGATACGCCGTCGCGTGGGGAAGCGTCACGAGCACCCGACCGCCGGGCCGCACGACGCGCGCCAGCTCGCGCAGCGCCTCGGCGTCCCCGGGCTCCTCGATGTGCTCGAGCACCGAGATCGAGCACGCATGGTCGAACGAGTCGTCCTCGAACGGCAGCGCGCGGCCGTCGGCGACGCGCAGCTCGAGCTCGGGGACGTCGCCCGCGAGCGCCTGCCAGGTCGCGATCTCGCGTTCGAGCTGATCGACGGCCGTCACGCGGACGCCCTGCCGCGCCAACAAGACCGAGAGCAACTTCGGGCCGGCGAGGTCGAGCACGCGCTGGCCCGGCTTCGCGCCCAGCCGCTCGAGCGCCCACGGCAGCTCGAGGTAGCGGCTCGGGTCGAGCGGCACGACGACGCGTACCACCGCCTCGCGCCGGTAGCCCTTCCGGAGCAGATGGCGCACGCCGAGCTTCACGCTCTCTGCCCAGAGTCCCGCCCAGCCGCGCACCGACAAACCTTTACAGCGAGGGACTACTCTTTGCGGCCATGAGCGGGGCGGGTGCCGGAAGCATCTGGTCCGAGACCGCGATCGCCGACCTGCGGCGCGAGCTCGGCGACGTCTACGAAGGGCGCACGGTGCTCGTCACCGGCGCCGACGGCTTCATGGGCTCGCACCTCACGGAGGCGCTCGTCGAGTTGGGCGCGAACGTCGTCGCCTTCGTTCGCGCGACGTCGAGCGGCGCGCTGAACAACATCGGCCATCTACGCCAGCGGATGGTCATCAAGTTCGCCGACCTCACCGACCGCACGTCGGTGGACTACCTCGTGCGGGAGCTGAAGCGGGCGCCGGACCGGCCGTACGTCTTCCATCTCGGCGCCCAGGCGCACGTCGGCGAGTCCTGGCACAGGCCATACGAGACGGTGATGGCGAACATCGTCGGTACGCTCAACCTCCTCCAGTCGATCCTCGACCACGAGCTCGAGCTCGAGCGCTTCGACACTGCGGGCACGTCGGAGGAGTACGGCAACCCGCGCGAGGCGGTCGTCGACCAGCACGACTTCGACGCCGACGGCGGCGTGGTCTTCCACGAGCGCTCGCCGCTCAACCCGAAGTCGGTGTACGCGACGTCGAAGGTGGCCGCGGACTTCCTGACGATGAACTACCACGACGCGTTCGGCATCCCGGGCATCGTGACGAGGATGTTCAACAACTACGGGCCGCGGCAGAACCCGCGCTTCGTCACGGGGACGATCATCACGCAGGCACTCGAGCGGCAGCGCGTGGAGCTCGGGCAGCTCGAGCCGCTCCGCGACTTCTGTTACTGCACGGACGGCGTCCGCGGTCACCTCACGGTCGCCGCCCACGGCGTGCCGGGCGACGTGTACGTCTACGGACAGGGCGAGAACATCTCGATGCGCGACTGGGCGGACCTCATCCTGCGCGTGGGCGAGGAAGCCGGTCACTGGCCCGGCGACCGCGAGGTGGTGAGCGTCGCCGAGCGCCACCGCCCGGGCGCCAGCGAGGTGCTCGCGCTGAAGGTCGGCTTCGAGAAGCTCGCGCGCGAGACCGGCTGGCAGCCGCTCGTCTCCTGGGAGGACGGCGTCCGGCAGACGATCGCGTGGTACGCCGACAACCGCGACAAGTGGGCAGGGCGGGTCGATTGGAGCGCCCCGTCACCCGCAAAGGTCGAATGAGAACGCTCGTCACCGGCGGCTCGGGCTTCCTCGGCTCGCATCTCGTCGAGCGGCTGGAGGCGGGCGGGCACGAGGTTGTCGTCCCCCGGAGCTCCGATTACGACCTCACGCACGAGGACGACGCCGCGCGCCTCTTCCGGGACACCGAGCCCGAGATCGTCTTCCACCTCGCCGCGCTCGCCGGCGGCATCGGCGCGAACCGCGCGGCGCCGGGGCTCTTCTGGCACGCGAATCTCGTCATGGGCACGCACGTGCTCGAACAGGCCCGCCTCGCCGGCGTCGCAAAGCTCGTCATGCTGGGGACGATCTGCTCGTACCCCAAGCACACGCCGGCGCCGTTCCGCGAGGAGGACCTCTGGAACGGCTTTCCCGAGGAGACGAACGCGCCGTACGGCGTCGCGAAGAAGGCGCTGCTCGTCGGCGCGCAGGCCTACCGCGACCAGTACGGGCTGAACGCGATCACGCTGCTGCCGGTCAACCTCTACGGGCCGCGCGACAACTTCGACCTCGAGACCTCGCACGTCGTGCCCGCGCTCATCCGCAAGCTGCTCGAGGCGGACGAGGAGGTCGTGCTCTGGGGCGACGGCACGCCGACGCGCGAGTTCCTCTTCGTCGAGGACTGCGCCGAGGGCATCGCGCTCGCCGCCGAGCGCTACGACGAAGCTGAGCCCGTCAACCTCGGCTCCGGCGAGGAGATCTCGATCGGCGAGCTGGCGGCGCTCGTCGCCGAGCTCACGGGCTACGAGGGCGAGATCGTCTGGGATCCGTCGAAGCCGAACGGGCAGCCGCGGCGGCTCCTCGACACGACGAAGGCGGCCGACCTCTTCGGCTTCCGCGCCTCGACGAGCCTCCGCGACGGGCTCGAGCGCACGATCGCCTGGTACCGAGAGCACGCGCGCGCCCTCGCATGACGGCGCAGCGTGTATGGCGCGCGGCCGTCCGGGCGTGGAACGGCATTCCTCTTCGCGAGCCGTGGCGCCTGCTCGTACCGCTGCTCGTGATCCACTGGCTCGCGCTCGTTGCGTTCACAACCCGTGTGAACCACAACGGCTGGCTCTTCTACCAGGGCGGGGACCAGATCTGGTTCTGGACGACCGGCTGGCTGCTGATGGGCGGAGACATCACCGTGCCGCTCGTCTCGCACGGCTGGTCGCTCGTGCTCGCACCGCTCGCGCTCGTCGCCGGCCCGGCGTTCGTAAACGGGCTGCCGGGCGCGCTCGTCCTCCAGGTGATCGTGCTCGCACCGATCGCGCTCTGGTGCGTCTACGAGCTGGGAGCGCGGATCGGCGGGCGGATGGTGGGCTACACCGCGGCCTTCCTCTGGACGGTGGTGCCCTACGCCGTCATCCCGCTGTTCGAGCAGCGCTACCACGACCGCTACATCGACCAGTTCCTCCCCCATCCGCTGGGCCTGACCGCGATGGCCGACCAGCCGACGGTCGTTTGCCTCCTCGCCTCGGCGGTCTTCACGGTGCGTGCAATCCAGGGTCGCGATCTGCGCGCGGCCGTCCTCGCCGGGCTCCTGGCGGGCTTCGCGACGCTCATGAAGCCGTCGAGCCTGCTCTTCCTCTTCGGCGTCTTCGCCGCGACCCTGCTCGCCCGACGGTGGCGCGAGACGGTCGCCTTCGCCGTCGCGCTCGCTCCGGCGCTCGGCGGGCTCATGCTCTGGAAGCAGCAGGGCTTCGGCTACATCCCGGCGTTCACGTACCAGGAGGAGGTGCGGGTGGCGCTGGGCGTGGACACAATCACGAGCCCGTACGACCGCTACGTCGACATCGACTGGCACCACCTGCACCTGAACCTCCTCGGCTTGGCCGAGGTCTTCTTCAGCCTGCGGGTGCTCCAGTGGCTGCCCATCGCCGGCGCCATCGCCGTCGCGAGGCGGTCGATCCCCATCGCGGCCTTCCTGTCGCTCTGGTTCTGGGCGTTCTTCGTGATCAAGGGCTCGGCGCTCTCCTCGAGCGTCGACAGCGGGTCGTTCTTCCGCTTCCTAATGCCGGTCTTCCCGGTGCTCGTCCTGATGGCCGCATCGCTGCCGGTGCTCGTGCCCCGCTGGGGCCAGCGGTGGGCGGAGCGGACGCGGATCGCGCCGCCGCGCCAGACAGGCCGTGCGGCTCTGATCGCCGCCGTGCTCGCGCTCGGGGTAGCGCCGCTCGTCGCCGCTGCGGCAGTGAGCCCGCTGCGCTTGGCCGACCGCTCGATCGTCCTCGACGGCATCGCCGTGCCTGTCGACGGCGGCCTGGACCTCCGGGCGCGCGCCGGTCCCGCCGGGCGCGTCTTCCTGCGCTGGGACCGGCCCGACACGCCCTCGGTCGGGGTCTTCTTCAAGGTCTTCCGCACGCAGGCTGCGATGGACACACTCTGCGGCCCGAGCGCCTATGGCGGCGCGGACACCTGCGAGATCACGGGCGAGGTCGTCCGCGTCACCCGCGCCACGATCGCCACCGACCAGCCCGGGCCAGGCCCGTGGACGTACCGCGTCGGCGTCGGCGCGAACTGGCTCGACGACCCCCAGATGGGCGACGTCTTCCTCCTCTCGAACCCCGTCACCGTCACGGTTCCTTGATCCGTCGCGAGTGGGTCGGGCTCGCCGGGCTGCTCGCAGTCACGACGCTCGTCTACCTCCGGGGTCTCGACGCGGCGGCGAACTACGACGAGGGCGTCTACCTCGCATCGCTTGATGCGCTCCGCCACGGACAGGAGCTGGGGACGGACGTCTACGCGTCGCAGCCGCCCGGCTTCTACGTGCTGCTCCAGGCACTGTCGTTCTTGCCCGGCGACGGGGTCGAGGGGATTCGGGTCGCATTCATGCTCGTCGCGCTTCTGGGACTGGTCGCCGCCTATGCCATCGGCAGTAAGCTCGCCGGCGGCTGGGGTGGGTTCGGCGCTGCGGCATTGCTTGCCGTGACCGCACCGTGGCCCGTGCAGGCTGCGCGTGTCCAGGCGGACACAGCTTCCGTCGCACTCGCCCTCGGCGCGGTCGCGGTCGCCTTCTACGCCGGCCGTTGCTCATGGCGCTGGGCGGCCGTGGGCGTGGTCGCCGGCGCCGCGATCTCCGTCAAGCTGCTCGCGCTTCCGGTGGTCGCGCCGCTCGCCGTGCTGCTCGCCGCGCGCCGCTCGTGGCGAGCGGCGGCCGCAGCAGCAGCTGGAGCCGCCGCGGTCTGGGCGGCGCTGCTCATTACCTACGCGGGCGCGCTCGGCGAGCTCTGGCAGTCGGTGGTATCGGACCACCGCGACGCGCGCGACCTCGGCCCATCGGTGGCCGACAACATCGAGCGCGTGCTTCTGCATCCGCTCGACTGGCGAACGCCGGCGGGACTGCTCGTGCCCATCGGGCTCGTTGCCGCAGTCGTGTTGCTGAGGCGGGTCGAGCTACTCGCCCTCGGCGCGTGGATCGCCGTCTCGGCGCTCTTTCTCATGGCGCAGCAGCCCCTGCTCGATCATCACTTCGTCCTGCTCGCAGCGACCCTGGCCGTTCTCGCGGGAGCGGGACTTGGAGTAGCCGTCACTCGCGTTCCCGTACCGGTGCGATACGCGGCTGCTGGGACTGCTGCGATCTTGATCGCCCTCGGCTTCGCTCAGGAAGAGCGGAGACTGTGGCGCCAGGAGGGCGATCCGCGCGGCGTCGTCTTTGCCGCCGAGCAACTACGTACGGACCCGGAGCCGTTCGGTCTCGTCGGCACTGACCTCCCAATCATCGCGTACCTCGCCGACCGTCGCGTGCCCGGGCAGCTGATCGACTCGTCGTTCGTCCGGCTCGGCACCGGCTCGCTCACGGACGAGGAGATCCTCGAGGAGCTCAGGCGAAACGACGTTCTCACGGTCGTGGTCGGCAGGCTCTGGGCTGAGCGGCCGGCGCTGATGGCGGCGTTGCAGGAGCCTTACGCAACCGCAGCCGACGAGCACGGCGTCACGACTCTTCACGCCTTTCATCCTTGAGCTTCTCCTCGAGGATCGCGAGCCGCTGAGAGAGCGTGACGTTCTGGTCGACGAGCTTCGAGATCGCCGTCGAGTAGTCGAGCAGGACGAGGAGGATGAAGAACACGGCCACCGCGAACAGCACCGCGGGCGGGTACGTCTCGACGCCGAACCAGTCGGCGATCGTCGCCGTCGCCGATCGCCAGATCGAGATCACGAGCAGTACGATCCCCGTCACGAGCCAAAGCAATGCGTAGCGCTCCTTCAGGCGCCGTTTGCGGATCAGCTCGAGCACGACGAGCACGAGCAGCACCGAGGCGATGGCGCCCGCGATCGAGAAGGTGAGCGGCGTCACCGCGTGTCCCCGGGAACGGCCTGGCGGCGGAAGAGCGCGACGAAGAGCGCGAGCAGCACCTTGGCGAGAAAGTACGTGGACTTGAGGACGCCGTGGGACGACGTACCGGCCAGGCGCTCTCGCATCGGCGCGGGAACCTCGACCCGGCGCAGGCGGTGCTTCGCCACCAGCACGGTCGCCTCCACCTCCGGGAACTCGTGCGGATAGTCGTTCGCGAAGAGCTCGATCGCGTCGCGATTCAGCGCCTGGAAGCCGGAGGACGGATCCGTGACCTTCTGCCCCGTGACGGCGGAGGCGGCCCCAGCGAGGATACGGTTGCCGATGTTTCGGTGCGCCGATTGCCGGTAACCACCGTCACCGAGGTAGCGCGAGCCGACGGCGACGTCCGCCTTCCCGTCGAGCACCGGCGCTATCAGCGCCGGGAGGTGTGCGGCGTCGTGCTGGCCATCCCCGTCGAGGCGAACGGCGAGCTCGAACTCGTTCTCGAGCGCGTAGCGGAAGGCGGTCTGCACGGAGCCGCCGATGCCGAGGTTGTAAGGGAGCGTCAGTACGCGAGCGCCATTCTCCTCCGCAACCGAGGTCGTGCTGTCGTGGGACCCGTCGTCCACAACGACGACCTCGAAGCCGGGATCGAAGTCGCGGATCTCGTCGATCACGCGCGCGACCGAGCCCTCCTCGTTGTACGCCGGCACGATCGCGAGCCGCCGCAGCGCGGCGAGGCGCGGATCAGCCACCGACCGCCGCACCGGAGCGCGCGCCGACAAGGTCCAGCAGTTGCCGGGCGCGATGGAGGTACGTGTGCTCGTCGAGAGCGCGCTCGCGGGCTGCGCGACCCATTTCCTCCAGGCGTCCTCCCTCGCTCAGCAGCTCCTCGTACGTCGCCACGGCGTCGTCTGCGCCGTCGACGACCACCAACTCGCGGCCGGGCTCGAACCAGCGCTCGATACCCTCGTGCGGGTTCGAGACGATGGCCGCGCCGGACATCGCCAACTCGAACGGCCGAGAAGTCGACGAGGCGGGCACGGTCGCATGCGGCAGCCGCGTGATGTTGAGGTTGATGCGTGCGGCAGAGATCGCGTTCGAGAAGACGTTGAACGGTACGTCTCCCGCGTAGCGAGCGGCGCCGGTGTCCGAACGAAAGTCGTTGCCGCCGAGCGCGAAGTCCACGGTGGGCAGACGACGGCTCGGCTCGATCACGAGCGCGTCGATCCATTCGGCGCGGAACTTCTCGCCGTACCCGTAGAAGAAGACGTCCGTCTGCTTCTCGACCGGCAGCGGCCGGAAGAGCTCGGGGTCTGCGCCCCAGAAGACCGCCTCAGCGCGCCGCGCGCCGAGCTCGCGCAGCCGTTCCAGGCCGCCCTCGGAATTCGACACAACGAGGTCGTACTCGGAGGGATCGGCGCCGTGGTAGTAGTTGAAGCCGGTGTCCATGCCGCCGAACTCCGGCAGGCTCATCGGCACGTCGCCGTCGTAGAAGACGACCGGTACGGAGAACCGCTCCCGGAGCCTCGTCGCCACGCCGCGCAGGTGGCTCATCGGCACCGTGAAGACGACAACGGCGTCGACGTTCCCCTCGCGCTCGAGGATCCGCTCCAGGTGGCGCTGCCAGCGCGGCGTCACCCAGCGCCAGATGACGTCGCGAACGAGGCGGTCAGAGGCCGTGTCGGGCGGGCTCTCCTCTGCGCGGCGGATGTGCGTGTCGCCCTTGATGCGGGCGACAAGGTCGCGGCCGCCGGCGAAGAGCTCACCCTCGCGGTAGCACGGGTTCGGCTCGGTGCGCCACCAAGGCGCCTCGACGGGCCGGCCCCGGTAAGGCGTCACGATGAGGTCGACGCCGGCCTCGTGCAGTCCCTTCCAAAGCTGCCACCACGCGGGCGTGCACCCGTAGCGGAAGTCGAGGTCGACAGCGGACGCGACGGCGAGGATCTTCGGAGGCTTCACGATCAGTACGCGCCCCGCTTAGAGATCACAGCCGGGATCGTGCGCGCGAGGATCGAGATGTCGAGCCAGATCGACCAGTTGTCGAGGTAGTAGAAGTCGAGTCGTACGAGGTCGTCGAAGGAGAGGTTCGACCGCCCCGAGATCTGCCAAAGGCCCGTCATCCCCGGCAACACGAGGTAGCGCTTGAGGTGCCACTCCTCGAGGAGGTTGTAGTCGCGCGTCGGCAGCGGGCGCGGGCCGACGAGGCTCATCTCGCCGCGCAGGACGTTGACGACGTTCGGGATCTCGTCGAGCGAGTACCGGCGCAGGAACCGCCCGAGCGGCGTCACCCGCGGGTCGTCGCGGATCTTGAAGAGCGCCCCAGCTGCCTCGTTCGCCTCCTCGAGCTCTGCCTGCTGCTCCGCGGCGTCCGCGTACATCGTCCGGAACTTCACCATCCCGAACTCCCGCTCCCCGAGGCCGACACGGCGGTCGCGGTAGAGCACAGGCCCCCTCGAGGAGAGCTTCACACCGGCGGCGATCGCGAGCCACAGCGGCAGGCCGACCACGAGCACGAGCAGCGACACGACGACGTCGAAGCCGCGCTTCAGCGCCCAATCCGTGCCGACGAGCACCGGCGGTGTGATCTCGAACAGCGGGATGCCCTGTCCCGGCACGTAGTCGGCGTGCTTCGTCAGCAGCTCAGTCGTCCGCGGCGCGATGCGGATCCGAACGCCCGAGCGATGCGCCTGGTCGACAAGCTCGAGCAGCTCGCGCTCGCCGAAGTCCGTGTCGGTGACGATCAGCTCGTCCACCGGATGCTGGGCGAGGACCGCCCGCAGCGAGTCGGCGCTCCCGAGCCGGGGCAGCGGCACGTCGGACTCCTCCTCGGCGGTGACGACGCCGATGAGCTCGTAGTCGATGCCGCTGCGGCCGGAGCCGAGAGTCCTGTAGAGGTGGACGAGGTGGTCGCCCTCGCCCACGAGCACCGCGCGGCGGCGGATGCCGAGGAGGTGGAAGATCTCGCGCGTGACGACGTCGTAGCTCGCCCGGAAGAGGCCGATGAGCACGACGGCGAAGACCGCGGTCGTGGGGATGAGGCCGAAGGTCGAGAACTCGTGGCCGATGCCGACGCCGAAGGCAAACGTCAGCAGCGCGACGAGAAAGATCGACGAGACGATCCGCCCGAACCCCGGCCGCCGCTCGCGCGTCGCGTAGAGCCGCGCCTGCGAGAACACGAGCACGGTCACAAGCGCGGCGAACGGCAGATAGTCGGGAAGCGCTTCTCCCCAGAGGATCCCCCAGAACACGGTGTTGCCGTAGTAGACGTCCCGCAGGACGAGAGCTGCATAGATGGCGATGGTCAGGCCGACGATGTCGAGCGCGATGAGGCAGGCGACGCCGCCGACACGGAACGTGATCGTCCGCAGCTGGGCGCGGGCGAGGCCGAGCGGCCTGCCGCGACGGATGTCCCCGAGGTCGCGGCGTTCGTCCGGCGCGCCGGCGGGCTGCTCCGAGGGCGCGGGCTCGCTTGCCACGGAGCTGTCAGTTTAGGGCGAAGTCCCGCTCGGGGAGCCCGTCGGGCGCCGTCCGTAGGCGATCGAGATCGGTTGCCTCGCAGCGCCGCCGGAGCAATGCGAGTGTCCACCGCAAGGCGGACCGACGTCTTGCGGACAGCAAGTCCGTGTCGTGGAAGTACACGTGGACGTACGGCGCGAGCGCACTCGTGACCGCCCGCGCCGCCATGCCGAGCGAGTGCGTGGACGGCAGCTCGAGCAGCTGCTGGCCGTCGGGGAGAGACAGCCACGCCGGGCCCTCGGCGGAGAGACGCGGCGCGTCATCGTCGAGATAGGGCGGCACGAACGCCGTGCCCGTGCAGTCCGCATACGCGAGCTCGGCCAGCAGCGAAGCGACGTGCTCGTCGATGTACCAGCCGCCGCCGCAGAAGAGCCGCGGCTCCAGGCCGTTCTCTCGCAGCCACAGCGCCTCGCTGCGAACCCGCTCCGCGTGCTCGGCGCCCCCTGCCGCCGGCCGCGCATGCGCCGGCCCGACGAAGTGAGTGTGATGGCCGAGCGGCCCGCGCCCGGCCGCCTCGCGGGCGCGCTCGAGCCACAGCTCGGCGTCCTCACCGGCGGCCGCGTCCGGCGGGCGTAGCAGGGCGGCGATCGCGAAGCCGCCCGGCCGCCGCTCCTGTAGCCGGGAGAAGCGGCGCCAGCAGTCGTCGTCGAGCGGTCGTTCGACGTGGCAGGAAACGACCGCGTACCGTTTCTCTTCCATGTGCGGCATCTGCGGATTCCTAGCACCGTCCGGCCAGGGAGACCGGGCGGTCGTCGAACGGATGAACGCCGCGCTCGTCCATCGCGGCCCCGATGAGGGCTCGGTCGACGCGTTCGGCCGCTGCGTGCTCGGCAACCGCCGCCTCCGGATCATCGACCTCGTCACCGGCAGCCAGCCCGTCGAGAACGAGGCCGGAGACGTCGTCGCCGTCTTCAACGGCGAGATCTACAACTTCCTCGAGCTCCGCAAGGATCTCGCCCAACGCGGGCACGAGATCCGTGGCACCGGCGACACACCCGTCATCCCGCACCTGTACGAGGAGTACGGGTCGAGATTCGCCGAGCACCTGTCAGGGATGTTCACGGTGGCGCTCTGGGATCGGACGCGCGAGCGCCTCGTGCTCGCCCGCGACCGCGTGGGCAAGAAGCCGTTGCTGTGGGCGCAGCTCCCGGACGGCTCGCTCGCGTTCGCCTCCGAGCTGAAGGCGCTGCTACGCCTGCCACGGGTGTCGCGCGAGGTCGACCCGATCGCCATCGACGCGTACCTCGCGCTCCAGTACGTCCCCGGCGGGACGGGCCTGCAGAGCGTCGAGAAGCTGCCGCCGGCGAGCGTGCTCGTGGCCGAGGACGGCCACGTTCGCGTCGAGCGCTATGCGGAGCTCGAGCCGCTCGGGCCGGAGAGCGACGGCGACTGGCTCGCGCTCGTCCGGGAGCGCGTGGAAGCCGCCGTCCGCCGTCGCCTGATCTCGGACGTGCCGCTCGGCGCTTTGCTCTCGGGCGGCATCGACTCGAGCATCGTCGTCGGCCTCATGGCGCAGGCGTCCACGCACCCCGTGCGCACCTTCACCGTCGCCTTCGGCGACGAGGGCTACGACGAGCGCCGCTACGCGCGCGCTGTCGCCGAGCGTTACGCGACGGAGCACGAGGAGATCGAGCTCGAAGGGAACATGGCAGAGGCACTGCCGCGCCTCGCGGAGTCGTTCGACGAGCCGCTCGGAGACGACGCGGCTCTGCCGCTCTTCCTCGTCTGTGAGGCAGCACGGCGGCATGTCACCGTGGCGCTCACCGGCGACGGCGGAGACGAGTCGTTCGCCGGCTACGAGCGGTACGTCGCGCACGAGCTGGCCGGCAAGCTGCACGTGCCCGGCGTCGGGGCCGCGGCCCGAGCGCTGCGTTCCATGGGGCGAGAGCGCCGGTCGACCGTCGTTCGCGCGGCCCGCCTGCTCGAGGCAGCTGCCTCGCAACCGGGAGAGCGGTACGGCAGGCTGGTGGAGGTCTTCCCCGCCGAGGACCGCGTCGAGCTGCTCGACGCCGAGTTCGTTCCCCGTCCCGCCCCGGCCTGGCAGCTCCTCGGCCCGCCGCCCGCCGACGGCATCGCCGGGCTCCAGCTGCTCGACATCCAGACATACCTTCCCGGCGATCTCCTGCTGAAGGCCGATATCGCGTCGATGGCACACTCGCTCGAGCTGCGCTCGCCGTTCCTCGACTGGGAGGTGCTCGAGCTCGGCGTCTCGCTGCCGCGCGAGCTGAAGGTGAAAGGCAGGCGCGGCAAGGAGGCGCTCCGGCGCGCCTTCGCAGACGACCTCCCCGACGACATCGCCGAGCGCGGCAAGTCCGGTTTCGGCGTGCCGCTCGCCGACTGGTTCCGGAACGGCCTGCGTGACCTCGCCGGCGACGTGCTTCTCGACTCTCGCGCGCGCAATCGCGGGCAGCTGCGGCCACGCGCCGTCGAGCGACTGCTCAGGGAACACGTGGAGGGCCGCGCCGACCACGCGCACGGGCTGTGGTGCCTGCTCATGCTCGAGCTGTGGCAGCGGACCCATCTCGACACTTGACGCGTCGCACCGCATACGCCCTCGTCGCCGCAGCCGCGATCGTGCCGCGGCTCGCCGTCCTCCTCCACGAGCGGAGCGACATCCTCGCGGCGTTCACCGAGAAGAGCGACCGGTTCGCGCAGGTGCTCGTCGACGACGGGACGTTCGGCTTCATCGCGGGCAGGCCGTCCGCCTTCACGCAGCCGCTGTACTCGTTCTTTCTCGCTCCTATCTACTGGATCGTGGGGCGCGAGTGGTGGACGGTCGGCTTCGCGCAGCTCGCCGTGGCAGCCGCGACCGCGCTGCTGATCTACGAGATTGGACGGCGGTTCCTCTCGCCGCGGGCTGGCCTGCTGGCCGCGCTGATCGCCACGCTCAACCCGTACCTCGTCTGGCATGACGTCCACGTCAATCGCGAGATCCTCGATCAACTGTTGCTGGCAGCGATCGTCCTGCTCACGCTTCTCGTCGGCGAGCGGCGCGGCGGGCTCGGAACACCTGCGCTGCTGGGAGTCGTGCTCGGACTCGCGATTCTCGGCAACTCGCGTCTCGTCCTGTTGCCGCTCGTCGTCGGCGGTTACCTCCTCTGGCGCCGGAGAGGCTGGCAGACGGTCGGGGTGACGCTGGCGACGTGCGTGATCGCGCTGCTGCCATGGCTCGTGCGCAACCAGGCGAACGTCGGCTGCTTCACGATCACCACCGACTCGCGCGCGCTCTGGAAGGCGAACAACCTCGCGACGTACGACACGCTCGCCGCGGGCAAGTTCATCGACGACGTGCCGAACTTGCCCGGCGCGCCGCCGTGGCCCGAGCTCGCCGCCGACCTGACGCTCGCCGGCACGCCGACGGCCGCCGACGAGTGCGCGCAGATGCGCCTCTACCGGCGGGAGGTGCTCGACTTCTGGAGGGAGCATCCCGGAGAGAAGGCGAAGCTCATGGGCCAGGCTGCGTGGATGCTCTGGGACCCGCGCGCCCTCCAGACCGAAGGGCGATCCGAGGCTGGGACCTTCGTCGACGACGTGCGGACGTGGGTGCAGCCTGTCTACATCATCCCCCTCTTCGCCCTCGCGCTCGTCGGCTTCTTCCGGCTTCCGCATCGGCTTGCCGTGCTATTCGTAGCCCTGCTCGCGTACAACACGCTCGCCGCGCTCGTCTTCGCCGGCGCCACGCGCTACCGGGTCCCCTGGGACTTCGTACTAGCCTTCCTCGCGAGCGTTGCGTTGCTCGACCTCTATGACCGTCTCCGATCCCAAAGCCGACCAGTACGCGCGAGCCGCTGAGGACTGGACCGACCGGCAGTACGCCAACCCGGCCGCGTACGTCGAGCACCGCCTCGACCTGCTGCTCTCGATCGGCCCGCCGCTCGAGCCGGGCGACGAGGTGCTCGAGCTCGCCTGTGCCGACGGCGCCCTCGGCGAGCTGCTCCTGGCGCGAGGCTTCCGCTACCGGGCGGTGGACGTCACGCCTGAGATGGTGGAGGCTGCGCGGCGGCGGCTCGGCGGAAGAGCGCCCGCCGAGGTCGGCGACATGAACAGCTACGTCCCACCAGAGCCCGTGGCGGTGACCGCCGTGTTCCGCGCGATGATGTACGTCACGGACCACCGCGCGTTCTTCCGCCACGCGGCCGGGCACACCCAGCGGAAGCTCGTGTTCGACTTCAATCCGCGGCAGTTCCCGGTCGAACGTGTTACCGCCGACCTGCATGCCGCCGGCTTCGCGCACGTCGCGCTGCGGCCGTTCTTCATCCCGAGCACGAAGTCCTTGCCGCGACCGGCTCTCGCCCTCGGCCGCCTGCTCGAGCGCTCGGGGCCGCTCGCCCGCGCCGCTCTGCGCTTCCGCTTCATGTATCTCGCCGTCGCGTGGCGATAGTCCATGTCCACAGGATCGGCGGCATCGGCGGGTCGGAGCGGCATCTGCTGACGCTGCTGCCGGCGCTCGCCGCGAAGGGCGTTGACGTGAGGTTCCTCGGCCTTGACATGCCCGGCGCCGACCCGTTCTACGACGAGCTGGAGGTCCCGTTCGAGCGCCTGACGCGGCCTTGGCAGCTCCGCGGGGCACTTCGGCGAGCGAAGCCGGACCTCGTGCACACGCACCTCGTGCACGCCGACGTCTACGGCGCGGTCTCGACGCGCACGCCGATCGTCTCCACGAAGCACAACCCCGATCCGTTCCGCGCCGGCCCGTGGCGCTTCGTGGAGCGGCTTCTCGCGCGGCGGGCGAGGCGGATCATCGCCATCAGCGAGGCAGTGAAACGCTTTAGCGTTGAGGAGGTCGGCCTGCCCGCGGACAAGCTCGAGGCCATCCACTACGGGCTCGACGAGCTGCCCGAGCCGTGGGGCGAGAACCCGGAGCTGCCGATTCCCGATGACGCACCACTGCTGCTCTGTGTTGCACGGCTCGCTCCGCAAAAAGGCGTCGACACCGCGATCCGCGCGCTGCCGTCGATCCCCGACGCGACGCTGCTCGTGCTCGGCGAAGGGCCGGAGAGAACGAAGCTCGAGGCGCTCGCGCGTGAGCTGGGCGTCGCCGACCGTGTGCTCATGCCGGGGCGTGTAGGAGACGTCGCGGCCCTCTACCGGCGCTGCAACGTCGTCGTCCACCCCGCGCGCTGGGAAGGCTTCGGCCTCGCAATGCTGGAGGCGATGCTGGCCGGGAGGCCCGTGGTGGCCGCCGACGCAGGCTCGGCGCCGGAGCTCGTCGCCGACGGCATGACCGGCTTGCTCTTTCCGCCTGACGACTCCGAGGCGCTCGCGCGCGACGTCAAGACGGTGCTTGGCGACTGGATGTACGGCACGCTCGGCGTCGGCCGCGCGCGGTCGCTCTTCTCAGTCGCGCGGATGACGCACCGGACGCTCTCGCTCTACGAGCGAGTCCTCACGGGCGCCGACCGCTCGAGTCGGGCAGAGGAATGACGTCGATTCCCTCCGCGCGTGCGACGGCGACAACCGCTGGGTCGGAGGTTGCGACGGCGTCGTCGGCGCGACACGACGCCAGCAGCACGCAGTCTGCGAGTGAGAGCTCGCAGATCTTCGGCTCGTAATAGCGCACACGAATACGCGCTCCGCGCCACGCCTCCTCCTCGCCGACGGGCTCAACGCGCACGACGTGGCCCACGACAAGCGCCAGTCGACTTCGTACTTCGTCCTCCGGCCACCCCGCGCGGCGCGTCAGGTAATCGGCAACCTCCAGCAGGTTGACGGACGTAATGACGGTCGACTCGTGTCGCAGCAGCGCTTCGACCTCTGCCGCCACCGGCTCGTCTTCCGCGAGCGCGATGAGGCACGACGCGTCGAGGAGCGTTACCTGCGGCGCGCGCTCTTGAGGTGGCCCCACTTCTGCTCCTCGCGACGCCGCTCTTCCTCTCGCGCTATTCGCCTTGCTTCCTCACTTCCTGGTCCGCGTCCTTTGAAGCTCCCCCGGAAAGCGGAGATCGGATCCTCCGGCACCGGGCGGACGATGAAGTGGTCGTCTCTGTCCTCGATCAGCACGGTGTGCGTCTCCCATCGGTTCCGGATCGCCGCCGG
>JBKJWA010000260.1:0-4350 GCA_046716705.1 Gaiellaceae bacterium | reverse complement strand
ACAGTGCTGCACGCGACGCCGTCGTCATCGATCCCGGCGGCAACGCCGCGGAGTTGCGGCTCGAGCTCGCCGGGAGGGGAACGACGTGCGTCGCGATCCTCGTCACGCACACGCACTGGGACCACCTCGGCGGTGTGGCCGACCTGGCCGAAGGCACGGGAGCGCCGGTGTACGCGCCGGAGCTGGAGCGGGACGTCCTCGAGCGTCCCAACGACTACTACACCCAGCTGGGCGTGGCCATCCGCGGCTGGACGCCCGAGCACACGCTCGCCGGAGGGGAGACTGTCGAGGCGGCGGGCATCTCGTTCGAGGTCGCGCACGTGCCTGGTCACTCGCCCGGCCATCTCGCGTATTACGCGGACGGGGCGCTCTTCTCGGGCGACGTGCTCTTCGCAGGCTCCGTCGGCCGCGTCGATCTGCCGTTCGGCGACTGGGACACGCTGCTCGCGTCCATCCGCTCGCTTACCGATCGCTACCCACCGGAGGCCGTCGTCTACTCCGGCCACGGCCCGCCGACGACGCTCGGCGACGAGCTCGCACGGAACCCGTTCCTGGCGGAGCTGCGAAACAGTGTTTGAGGCGCCGCGCGGAACGCACGACATCCTCCCGTCCGAGCAACCGCGGTGGCGAAGAGTGCTCGGCGAGGCGGACGCGGTCTGCCGGCTCTACGGCTACCGGCGCATCGATACGCCCCTCTTCGAGGACACCGAGGTCTTCGCGCGCACGTCGGGGGAGGGCTCCGACGTCGTCGAGAAGGAGATGTACACGTTCGAAGATCGCGGCGGACGTTCGCTGACGCTGCGTCCCGAGCCGACCGCACCGATCGTGCGTGCGTACATCGAGCACGGAATGCACCGGGAACCGCAGCCCGTGAAGCTGTACACAGCCGGCCCGATGTACCGGTACTCGGCGCCCCAGCGCGGTCGGTATCGCGAGTTCTGGCAGCTGTCGGTCGAGGCGATCGGATCGGAGGACGCTGCGGTCGATGGGGAGTTGATCCAACTCTTCGACGAGCTCGTGCGGCGGCTCGGCATCACGGGCCATGAGCTCCAGCTGAACTCGATTGGCGATCGCACCTGCCGTCCGGCGTACGTCGAGCGCCTGGAGGCCTGGCTCGACGAGCATGCGGACCAGCTCGACGAGGACGCTCTCAACAAGCGGCAGAGGTCGCCCTTGCGCGTCTTCGACACGAAGTCTCCCGAGGTTGCTCGGGTGCTCCACGAGGCGCCGAAAGTCGGCGAGTCGCTCTGCGACTCCTGCCGCGCTCACTTCGAGGACGTTCGCGGCTATCTCGATGCGTTCGGCGTCGCCTACCGCGTCGTGCCGACGCTCGTCCGGGGTCTCGACTACTACACACGGACGACGTTCGAGTTCGTCGACGAGAAGATCGGCGCCCAGTCGTCGATCTGCGGCGGCGGGCGGTACGACTATCTCGCCGAGGAGCTGGGCGGCAAGCACACCCCGGGCATCGGCTTCGGCGCTGGCATCGAACGGCTCCTGCTCAGCCTCGGTGAGGCTCCGGCTGAAGACGACACCGGGATCGACGTGTTCTTCGTGGTCGAGGAGGGCGCGGACCGCGCGGCTACGCTCGCGGCGATGATGGAGCTTCGACGGGCAGGGCTCGCGTGCGACGCCGACTACGCCGGCCGCTCGCGCAAGGGGCAGCTGACGCAGGCGGGGCGCCTCGGGGCGCGAGAGGTGGTCGTCGTCGACGCAGAGACCGAGCTGGCGGCCGTCGTCGCGAGTTTCCGCCCATGACGTGGCGGGACATGATGTGCGGCGACGTGCGGCCGGAGCACGTGGGGCGGCGGCTCACCCTCTCCGGCTGGGCTCATCGCAGGCGTGACCACGGCGGCCTCGTCTTCGTCGACCTCCGTGACCACACCGGTCTCTTTCAGCTCGTCGTCAATCCCGAGCACGCGCCCGCCGCGTTCGAGGCTGCGCACGGCGTGCGCAACGAGTTCGTGCTGCGCGCGGAGGGCGAGGTCGTAGCCCGTGCTCCCGAGCTCGTGAACCCGAACCTTGCGACCGGCGAGGTGGAGCTACGCGTGGAGAGCCTCGAGATCGTGTCCACGTCGCCGCCTCTGCCCTTTCAGGTCGACGAAGAGGGCGTCGACGAGCTGCTGCGCCTGCGCTATCGCTGGCTCGACCTGCGCAGCGAGCGGATGCAGACGAACCTCAGGCTCTCGCACACCATCATCGCAGCGATCCGGCGATCGATGGAGGAGCAGGGCTTCATCGACATCTGGACTCCCGGGCTGACGCTGGGCACGCCCGAGGGCGCGCGCGACTTCCTCGTTCCTGTCCGCCTGCAGCCCGGCACGTTCTTCGCCCTCGCCCAGTCGCCTCAGCTCTTCAAGCAGCTGTTCATGGTGGGCGGGTTCGACCGCTACTACCAGATCGCGACCTGCTGGCGGGACGAGGATCTCCGCGCCGACCGCCAGTTCGAGTTTCGTCAGCTCGACCTCGAGCTCGCGTTCCCGACCCGAGAGGACGTGCTCGATGTGCTGGAGCGCGTGGTCGTCGCGTGTTTCGAAGCCGTCGACCGAGAGCCACCCGAGCGGCCGTTCCCCCGGCTCGCGTACGCGGACGCGATGCTTCGCTACGGGTCGGACAAGCCCGATCTGCGCTTCGGGCTCGAGATCGAGGATGCGACCGAGATCACGCGCGGCTCGGAGTTCGGAGTGTTCGCGAACGCAGCAATCGTCCGCTACCTCACCGTCCCGCAGCAGTTCTCGCGCGGCGATCTCGCCAGGCTCGAGGAGGTGGCGAAGGAGTGGGGTGCGAAGGGGCTCGCGTATCTCGTCTACGACGAAGCGGGGGAGGTTCGCTCGCCGATCGCGAAGTTCCTGTCGCAAGCCGAGCTCGACGCCTTTCGGGCGCCGCCGGCGTCTACTGTCCTGCTCTGCGCTGACGATGAGTCGACCGTCGAGCGCGTGCTCGGCGCGCTCCGGCTCCACCTCGGCCGTGAGCTCGAGCTCATCGACGAGCCGCGGGACGAGCTCCACTGGATCCTCGATTTCCCGCTGTTCCAGCTCGACGAGGACACCGGCCGCTGGACGTTCGTGCACCATCCGTTCACGGGGCCGCTCGAGGGATACGAGGAGCTGATCGAGTCCGAGCCCGCACGGGCTCTGAGCCAGCACTACGACCTCATCTGGAATGGCTGGGAGCTGGGGTCGGGCTCGCTGCGGATCCATCGCCAAGAGCTCCAGGCGGCGGTGTTCCGGGCGATGGGCATGTCGGACGAGGAAGCGGACGCGAAGTTCGGGTGGTTTCTCGAGGCGCTGCAGATGGGCGCGCCGCCGCACGGCGGTTTCGCACTCGGTATCGAACGGTTCGTCGCGCTGTTCGCACGGGAACCCACCCTGCGCGAGATCGTCGCCTTCCCGAAGGTCTCGAGCGGGTCGGATCCGCTGACAGGCGCGCCGACCGCGATTCCGCCGCCGACCCTGGCCGAGCTCGGGATCCGGACGCTCGAGCCCCCGAAGCCATGAACGCGTTCGCCCTCCGCTTCGCGGTGGAGGTGGCGTTTCTCATGCTGCTCGCGCTCGCCGTCGGCCTGGCCGAGCTTGCGACGCCGTGGATCGTGGCGGTGATGGTCGTCGGCTGGGTGCTCGTCGCAGTCATCGAGTGGCTGGCGTGGCTGAGCGAGCAGGAGCCGGACGAAGCCGCGAGCCCGGCCGCGTCCGAGCCGCGTCCCGAAGAGACGACGTCATGGGACTTGGACGAGATCCTCGCGCCGCTGCCCGAGGACGACAGGTGAGCCCCCGGCTCGTCCAGCGGCTCCTTGCGCTCGCCGCGGCCGCGCTGCTCACGGGCACGTTCGGCGTGGCGATCTCGCAGGCGGGGCGCGAGTCGAATGAGTCCGCGCTGCCCGAGCCGGCCGTCGGCCCCTGGGGAGGCTGGACGACGGTGCTTGCGGGTGTCGCGCCGCAGGCTCCTCGCATGGGGAGGAGGTCCGGCTGCGACTGGGTCGTCGTGCCGCGGACGCAGGGCGTGATCCATCCGACGCTGCCGTGCGGCTCCAGTATCTATATCGAGTACGGAGGCCGCCTGGCGTTGACGCGGGTCGTCGCGAAGCTTCCCGTCGGCCAAGGTCGCCAGCTCGACTTGACGCCGAGGCTCGCCGGGCGGCTGGGTCTTCAGGGCGTGCGCGAGCTTCGCTGGGCCTTCACGCGCTAGGCTGGCAGGGTGCTCGACCCTGTGCGACGCCGCCTCGGCCAATTGGAACCAACACCAATAGCGAGGGAGCCCGCGTCGGGCGCCGGCGCTGCCGGACGTCCGCAAGGCACCCACCTGGCGTGTCCAGGTTCGCAAGGAGGGGCGGCGATCGGCAGGGTGGGGCAC